>JAKAIP010000018.1 GCA_021825025.1 bacterium | reverse complement strand
TTACGGTATCCATATCTCTTCCCTCCTTTTTAGATACGTATCCATATACTGTCTTGCCTCAGCTATGGTATACAAAACAGGAATATTTTTACTGATCGCCCAGCGATGTTCAATGTTTGCCCCCTTACTCTCTTTCCATCCCTCGACGGTGTATAAAGCATCACACCTTAAAAGAAGTGGAAGGCAAAAGTTATACAACCAGTTATGATGCTCCCAATCAGCTAAGGGTCCCCATACGTCCCAGTCACTGGTAATCTTGTGAGGAATAATAGGGATCATTCCGTTCTGTAAAAGGAACATTCCCTCAAGCTCTGCCCTTCTTACATTATCTTTCACTTCTTCTCGAGTCTTCGCACTATAAGGTCCTGCAACGTAAACAAGTGGATTCAACCTACACCTCCCCGACCCATTCGTAGTATGTTTCACCTTTTGTTGTATCTGTTGTTTGCTTTACAACCTTCATTCTTACAAGAGTCTTTGTGATAATATCCAGTGTATAGTCGTCTACATCTCGGTAGAACTTCTTCAAGATATCTGACGCTGAGCACATCTTCATTTTTGCGATATACTCATATACCGTAATAGTGAGTTCGCTATACTTACTCTTTCCGAGGGTGCGAAATACTCGAGGCATCTTTTTCTCAATGCTTGTGAGCAGGGCCTTAGCTCGAATGAAGTCGTTCTCCCTAATCTTCAGATCGCTTCCTCTACTCGCACTACATATCATGCTGAGTTTTCTTATGTGAGTAGCCCTTCGTTCGTTGTAGCTCTCAAACTTAGGATCACGAAGACCCGAAGGACCACTCTCATTTTCGTACCAGTGTTTGTACAGTTCAAGAGACTCAGAAGTGAATGTATACTCACCCTTCATTACGTATATCTTTTGTAGATCGTTAATTAGCTTTTTCCTTAAGTCCAAGTTAGGCGCAGGAGGAAGAGCTATAAATTGTTTCTTTTCCTCCTCAACGACGAAGAGAACCCGGGCGGTAAATCCTCCTCCAATTGCCTCTTTAGGTAAGATAGAGATAAGCCAATCGGGAGCGGTAGCTCCAAGGAGATTAAAACAAATCCCTTGTATTTTATCAGTACCTTGACCCTTTGTGCGGTAAGTCCATTCCGGCTTACAGTTATACCAGTCGGTAAGGTCTGCGAGAAACTTAACATCGTTTTGTCCGAGGAAAATGCTAAGTTCTTCTGCAATGGCCGTAAGGGAGCAATGATACTTGATAATACCGTCGGAGTCATCGAAGCTTTCAACGCTCTCTCTAAGGTCTCGGATAAGTGCTTCCCGAGTGATACTTTCAGCGGTATATTTAATACCGACTTCACGGATGATATCTTGGAGGATTCCAAGGGCTACTCCTTTCCTACACCTACCAGATGGACCGATCAACACTACGTAGAGGTTCGGGAATATTGTCTCTACTCCCCATTTTAAATGAACCCTTCGTTGGAGGGCTGATCCTACAGCTGATATTGCCGACCATAGGTGATAATTAGTTGGTGATTCTGTATCTTTGCAATACTCCAAATAAGCGGTTATGAAATCTTCAAGTTGACGGCTCATTTATCACCCTTTCAGTTCAAGGATTGTCTGCTGCAATGAGTCGCGGAGGACTCCAACGTCCTCGACTATCGGTACCTCCTTCATGCCGAGTGGATTCCTTTCTTTGTGGTATGGTCCCCAATTAAAGCCCATCTTCATGTCAGTAGCGATTTTGTATTCTCTACCGCCGGCTTGCAATGTAGGTTCGAGGTACTCCTTATATTTCAGAATGGCACGAGATAGCCACTCTATTTTGTCCATATCGTATTGGAACAAAACGCTGTCGTGGACCTGCCCCAGGTTGTCCACGATTGTCATAAATGCGTTTTGTCGGTCAGCGTGAGCCAATACCAGCCCTCTGTTCAATGTATCGACCACGGTCGATTGCGGCTCGAAAGCTACCGCCGCCTTGATAAGATCGTCGCTCCAGCGATCAAGAAACACACGCTTTCGACCCCAGAAGGTAGTCAGCGTTCTGTTACGACGAAGCTTGTCTTCGACCTGTTTCCACCACTGCGATATTGCAGGATAGGACTGGTGGTAAAGAGCATGGCATCTCTTCGCTTCTGCAAGGTCTACAGAGTATTGAAGAGAAAAGCCATTCGGGCTAAGCATGTAGTTGAAGCTATGATTTGACTTCTTTCCTGCTTGCCGAATAGACATTGAACCTATTGGATTGTACTTTAGAATCTCAGGTATCTGTTCTTGACGCAGCTGTCGGATTAAAACGTCGTCGGTAGTGTTACCGATGATCTTCGACTCTTTCTTGATAAGGTCAACTGGGGCCTTAAAGCCGAGGTGACCAGTACGAATATGAGTGTCCTCACCCCGCTCGATGACATCGATCATGTTAGCGTCACCGCAGAGGTAGGCGACAACAACCCACTCAGCCTGACGCTTATCTAGTTCTACTAAGACCTTTCCCTCGTCAGCGACAAGAAAGCCTTTAAACTCCGGCGGTATATTCTGGAAGTTCGCGCCAGTGCCAAAGATTGTCTGCGAAGAGGAAAGTCGCCCAGTCGTAGTACCAGCGACATTATAGCTACAACGCAAGCGATCATCAGCATCAAACTCAATATCGAGGTAAGTTGAAGAAAGTTTTCTGAGACCACGAATTTCCTGTATAAGGTATGCTTCACGGTAGCCCTTTCTCGCAATGCGTGTGAGAGCTTTGTCGTCAGCGGTCATTGCGCCGGTAGTTCTATTTGTGTAGGGCTTTATACCCTTTTTGAAGTAGAAGTACTCAATACACTGTTTGCTGCTATTCACATTGAAGTCGCAGCCGGCGATGGCATTAAGCTCAGCCTGCAGCTTATCAATCTTCTCGCCAATTATCTTTTTCGCCTCCGCAAGTCGAACACGATCAGCCTTGATTCCTCGGAGCTGCATATACAACAAAGGATCAAAGAGAGACATAGTGAAGCGATATGTGTCCCAGGTGCCTTGTTTGTGCGCGTCCTTTTCTATGGGGAGCCAACACTCATAGGTGATGGCAGAGTCTTTTGCACTGTAGAGATAGAATGAATCCTTCGTGACGTTTGGGTTCTTCCAGAGTTTACCCTCGTCTTTGTAGTAGGGCTCATGTGCATAGATCGAGCACAGAAAATCGAGACCCTTTGGGAAGTCGTAATAGGTTGTATGATGCCCTACCATTGTGTCGTGGATAGTTCCCCTTGTAATGATGTTACTTTTTCGCGCAAGAAAGCTGATATCGAACATAAGGTTCTGTCCGAGTTTCGGAATTTCGGTATCTTCAAGCACCGACGCTATTAGGAGAAGGAGAGTCTTTTCCTCTGACTCACTCCATCGATGTTGAGAGATAGGAAACCCCGCAATAGGAATACAGATCGAGTCTGTAGGACTCTTTGCAAAGGAGATACAGCTCAGCTCTTGGTTGACGACTTCGATGTCGAACGCAACGAGCTTTTTCGCTTCTTTGATTTCCTTGAGGTACTGGATGCAAAAGTCGAAGCTGGGGTTAATCCAGAGATTGCGCTGTACTCGTCTAATATCTGGATAGAAGGACTCAGCACGGACGCGTTTAAGGTCCGCAATGATTGGCCAGCGGAAGAGGTACTCTCGTAGGGCTGAAGCTGGATGGATAATAGGGATGACTTTCCGTCCGGGGACAAGAGTAGCATCGAGGATACTCCCTCGCCACTTGCTAACAGACGAGAGGTTGCAGAGTGCAGCCAGTGCAGTATTTCCAACTGCAACAAAGACGTTCGCCCGAGACCCCGAGAGCTCGGCTTTGAGAAGTTCAACTGCTGCTCTTCCTTTTTCTGTGAACCCTTTTTTCGTGTCGTAGTACGGGGAGATGTCATTGTTTGAAGGCCTTTCTTTTACTACGTTGGTTATGTAGCATTCACCTCGAGTAATACCAGCGTTGTTTAATAGCTGATCCAAAAGCTGTCCTGCTGCTCCTACAAAAGGACGACCCGAGCGAGCTTCGTCAGCTCCAGGAGCTTCTCCAATGATGGCTATTTTTGCGGTGAGGTTACCTTCTGCGGGAACAGTTATGGACATTTCGTATCCTTTTTTTGTAAAGATAAAAGGGCTCGGAGCTACTTTACTGAAGATGGCAGGAGCCAGAAGGTAAAGTACACCATACTCCGAAGATTTACGGTGACACCCTTATTGTGTTACTTCTTCTCTGTCGTCGGTTGAGACGCGCCTGACGGCGCGGACGGCGCAGGGGAAGAAGAAACCTGCGGCGCACCCGCTACCGGAGTGGCCGGCTTCGCCGGAGCTGCCGGCGCGGCATTCGTTGCCTTCGGAGCAACAGTAACAGGCTTCATCAGTGAAGCCCACTTTTCGGGAGTCATGTCAGTGGCATCGATACCCTGCGTACCGATTGCCCGAGTGTTCGCCATCGTGGTCAGAAGCTGAAACTGCGGATCATCCTTCAGATGCGGGTGCCTCATCGCGAGGTAGTCGTGAACCATCTTTACTGATACGTGCATAGCTTTCTTCCTCCGTTGTTTGAGATATCCACAAAAAATTTGTGGATTAGTTCATTTTTGTTTCGATGTATCTGCAAACAGGGCAGTACACGAATGTACCTTTTTTGCCCTCGATAAGGATAGCTCCACACTCACACCTAGGAAGGTGAAGAACGGCAGCCCACTTTTCTTCTTGGCTATCTTTTGTAGAGTCCAGCTTTGTTATCATTTTCAACCCTTAGGGTGAATTTATCTTTCAGAGTTTGATCGAGGTCTGTGCCCTCACACATCCTTCCTTTCGACCAAGCAGCCCTTACATCGTTTCCGCTGCCGAGGAAGGGAGATACGCATCGCATACCCGGCACTGTGACTACCTCAAAGATCTCCTGCATTAGCTCGATAGGCTTCTCCGTGGGGTGGATTTTTGCCTGAGGAGCAACCTTGTCGAAGCAGAAGACGTTTACTCGGCCACGCTTAGCCATAATGGGATGACCCTTTCTGGCGACGATAAACACCTCATGAGCACGTGCGAGGTAGAGCTCCGGCTGAATGCACTGTGCTCCGCCAGTTCCGCCGAACCAGACAGCTGGGATTTTATCGATCTCGAAGCCGGCCTCTCGTAAAGCGTTGCATACTTCTGAGTACCATTCCTGACCATACCAGAAGACAGCCCATGCGTCGTCTCGAAGCAGGCGATATACTTCCTTTGCCACTACTGAGAATGTAGGTATGAAATCTTCCCGAGACCATTCTGTGTAGTCGTCAGTTGTTCTTACACCAGTCTGAATCTTTTTCTGCTTGGTAAGGTCCACTCCATAGGGAGTGTCCACGTTGGCGAAGTGGTAGATGCCATCCTCGATGTTGCCCATCCACTCAAAGGCATCCCCTACATTAAAGCACTCGATTATTTCCGCAAGAGTGCTACTCGCATCAGCAGATGCCCTCTTCGCCAGCTCCGCGACGATGAGCTTCTCCTCGAGCTTCTTAAGCATCTTCAGCGCGTCGTTCTCATTCTTGGCCTGCTTAAGCTCAGGCATCTTCTCCACAGCCTTCGCAAGGGTGATCTGTTGCCGAACACGACTGGAGGTTGTACCAGTTACCTCTGCGGTCTTTTCAGCGTTCCAGCCAGTACCGCTACGTCCTGGACCTTTGCTTCCGTGTACCTTCCTTTTTAGCTCATCAAGGTCTTTTACCGCTTTGGCCTGTTCGTCCCAGGAGAGGTCCTTCCGACGAACATTCTCTTCCAGCTCGAGAGTGCGAAGCTCGATATCTGAACAACTCTCCTTAACCACAGCGTGTATCGGCATCTTTCCTTCGATGCAGGCTTTCCTTCTCCGACCACCCGCAACGAGTTCCAGTCGACCTTCGAGGCCGCGTGTGATGAGTATAGGCTGTATCTGCCCGTTTTCACGAATGGAAGAGATAAGGGACGGTATATCTCCATAGTCAGTGCGAGTTCTCTCAAAGCGATCAAAGATTGTGGACGCGTCTTGAATTGTGAGGAGTTCCATTGGGGCATTATACCTTTCCTTTCATGCTCTCTACGAGAGCAGCTATTTGATCCTCGCTGAGGTTCTTGAACATGTCTAGCACGTCGTCGGCAGCCTTTTCCGCCTTCTTGGTGGGCCGCTGTGTCGGCTTATGCCCCACTTCTTTCACCTGTGTCCGAGAGTGGCGAATCTCTCGAAGGCGAGCCTCCAAAGCTTCGCTGGACATGGAGGAGATGCTTTGTACAAGATCTTCGATCTGCATTATTCTCCTCCTTCCTCAATGCGAAGCCGCATCCCTGGAACTACAGGAGTGTACATCAGCTTCATGATTGTCTCCTTATCGCTCTGCAATGCGAGCTTGATAAGGGACCGAACCATGCGGATGCGAGACCCCCACGGCACAACCTCATCGAAGTGGTGCAACTCTTCCTTCGTGATTGGTATTCTTAAGTCGCTCATTTTTCCTCCCATCCATAAGATACTGACCATACACTATCCCCTACATTTGCATCCGAGAAATCATACTGTCTCGACATTTTAGTTTCCTCCAAAAAGTAGCCAACTATCTTGCGGACAACTCCTTGTTATACTCTTTTATTCCATTCATTAATACCACTTGCCTTATCATGCCCCAAGTAAACACTTGGATTTGCGGGGCATCTTTTACCATGGCATTGAATATAACTTATGCCTATTTTGGGTTTACACCCACAGAAAGGACACTTTTTTATAACCTGTTGTTCAACTCTAACTCGCTTCGCTCGCATGTCAACTCCTTGTTAGCGTGGACACTCATTGCACTTGTTCAACGGTTTTCTATTTTCACCTAAACACTGACATGCGTTTGCATCGCACTTCTTGCCCGGCTCATCGCACTCAGGGCATCTGTATCCCTTAATGTCCTTTCCGTCATCGAACCAATACACATCACAGTGAACACAGCGATATAATTGCATCTACCCTCCAAGGACGCTAACAAGAGCGTCCACAACTACGCTACGCGAGTGTGACGCTCGCGTTATCGAAAATATTCTTTTAGCGTGTCTGATGCACTTTTAAGCATCACTTGCGTTGCGTGTTGTGGACTGTTGCCAATACCATAAATGTGCTGCATTGGCATTCCTGTAAAATAAAGATCACATGACGCTATCCATGTGCTGTCTTCTTGAACCTTGCAAGAATATTTCGATAACAAATCGTTCAAAACCGACTCCCTTAGGTCGCGGTTTAACTCCGCGTTAAAATGTTTCCGTTTCCGGGGCGCTCTTTATGTTCTTTGTTCAATCCCGGTTGGCCTTACGTGGGCATCCCTTATTTCAGGTTCTATTTCGGCCTTCCTCAATGCCATCATGCAATGCCTCTACTGGCCGCGTACAGTTCCCAGTTTGCTTGCGGCTCCCCGGTACTCGCTCCAACGAGCAGCGCCCTTGTCCATCTACCTGCATTGCATAGCGTGAGCTACACGCTTAAACGGAGTTTTTATTTCAACCAGGCGGTCGAGTGCGGCGCGAAAAGACGCGCCTCACCGCCGCATTCGGCGTCATACAAACCACTTGTCCACCTTGGCGTACTCGGCAACAACATCGCCGTAGCCGAGCGTTTCAAGCAGTGCGCAAAGCACATCGTCGGCGTCTGCGTGCGCTATTTCGGTGTCGTCGTTCTTCTGGCACTCGGCCAGTTTCGCCAGGGCTTCTTCTTTGGTCATGGTCATCTCCTTGGTTGAAAGTCAGTCGTCCATGGTACGGCACGCCGCTGAACACGGCGGTCGAGAGGGACGCCTTCGGCCTGCCGGCCTCAGTCGCCCCACACCCGCACGTTAGTCGCTTTCAGTTTTGTGCCATACTGCAATGCACGGCTGAACGATCAATTCTGCTCGCGCCTCTTTGCTCGGGACGCCTCCCCAAAATGCCTCTCCGCTTTCGACCACGAACGAATCATCATCATACTCTGGTCGAAAGCAGAGCGTATCAACGTATATAAATAAGCCGGGAGGGCAATCGTAATATCGTAACGGCCAA
>JAKAIP010000017.1 GCA_021825025.1 bacterium | reverse complement strand
CCCAGAACGGAGTGGAGGTCGCTGGCTCGCAAATGTACTTTCAAGTGTCCACGAACGTCCTCCGTATGATGATGACCGGTAGCGTCATGATAACGTGCACAGCCGGTGATACCCTAGTTGTGGAATGGACGACGTCGAAAACATCTGGTGAGCTCTTGCCTGGCCCGGGGAGTGCTACGACGAAGATCAGCGCGAGCCTCACGATCACCCGCATCATCTAACACGACGTAGGCATGCTGAGTCGTATATGCTATACGCTTACGCTAATGTAGCGACCCGGGGTAGCACGCTACGATTATTGCGCCGTTGCATAGGTAGAAACCAAAGACTACGTCGTTGGCGGCGCAATGGACGAGAAATGTACATCCGCCGTACCCATTGTGTCCACAATTGCTGACCGTGGCCGTGTATCGTTCGCTTATGATGTCCCTGATCGAGATCGGATGCGCGCTCGCGAATCTTGGCATGGCCTCACACAAAAAGGACCGCATATCTGCGGCTTGCTGATCGCGTTTCTGCGATAACACATCCGCGTTAGTGGCGACACCATTGACGTCATCGCCGAGGACGAAGTTCTTGCTCCCGCCGCTCCCCATTTTAAACTCCTAAAATGACAGCCGTCGACGACTACTGCAGTTCATATATCGAGATCGGAACGCCCTTGCAACCACCCTCCGCCAACAACGCTTTCCACTGGGCGGCATTCGCGATCAAAATTCTATCACTGATCGCCCTCGTCATCGACATAATCGTCATCGGTTCAGTCACGAATCCCATCTTCTACGTCTGCCTCCTAACATACGGCATCGGCGACATGCTCTTCCTTCTCGCCAGGTTCGTCCAAAATGAACACCGATAGCTTCCTCTACTACGACATTCCGCTTGCAATCCTCGCCATTCTTTGTCTCTTCGCAATCTTCGTCATCATTAAGCAGGCCTACGCTTACGATCCCCACGACGATTACGAACAGCTACCGTGATTCACAGAGTGTATACTACGTATACGCGATTCATCGCGTCCGCGTCCGGTGCGAAGCACCGGACGTATACGCCCGTGTGCCCAATAGGCGCGCACATCGAACGGCATAGTTGACGTACGCGTTGCGATCGCCGTCCAGCAGTCATTCCTACATCGGGATTGTGCGCAAGACGATAAAGTTATGCGGTCCTCCGCGCCCGTGTCCGGCCATGGTTGGCATATTTGATCGAGATATGGTCACGAATGAGTCGACGGCGCCGACGGCGAAACCGACGGTTTTCGACGGGCAACACCGTGGTCGACGACCATCTCAGAAAAAGATGTCATTTCTAGCGCGCTGTTGTGCACATCCGGAACAGCGATTCCACCAAAGGTGCCGGACGAACAACAACGATCAATGGGGCGAATCGCACGTCGGCGACTCCGCAGTTGGCAACGCCGTTGTTTTCAACAGCCCAGAAAGACGTAAGTTGCCCACCCCGCCAGCATCGCATGTTTGTGATGTCGACCATCATGAGTGCCCAAACGACGGCTATTTCAAAGGCGTCGATCTCGATGTCTTACCGTCGACTCGACCGTCGACACCGACGTCGTTTTTAGAGGTCTCGGAATGACGAATTTGTACACGTAAACCGTCGGCGGCGCCGTCGGCGACACCGTCGATTTCGACTCCCTTAAGAAAACCTTATCGTTCTCGATCAGGAGCACATAACTCCACTTATGTGATCGACATCTCTCGCACCTATGCCATCCAGCCCCCAACGGTTCTGTCGATGATTCGTAGATGAACGGCAAATGTCCACGACCTGATCGCTGGCGCGTTCCGGAGGATGCTAAAATGTCATCATCCGATACACAAAGCATGACCGCCAGCCTACGCTCTCACGCTAGCACGCGCTCGGTCGCCAGTTCAACCTCACTGAAACGCGACGACTTCCTTTTCGTACTCAGCTGGCGCGGTAAGAAGACGAGAGCAAAGACGTCAGCTGAACTCGTCGAGGAAACCGGCGCCGTCACGAACGAAGAAATGCGAGCACTCCAAGAATACATGTCCGAGAACGAACAGTACACCCAACAGCTCGCATCCGAAGGCTGGTTCAGTCGAGACGCACAAACAGTTGAGAATTACATCGAAACCTTCATCCGCGAACGCCAAGGACGCGACGGCGAACTCCAATACGCACCCTACAACAAACCATTCGGCAAGCTCAGCGAAATCGTCAAGATCACGCGTATGCTGAAGTTTTACGCCATGAAGGGCACACCTATCCGTCTGCGCCACGTCAGTCTTACGGATGAACAGGAGTTGGCGTTGGTGCAGGCCGAGGGTGTAGAGATCGTCGTCGTGAACAGCGGCCCAGGCACCGGCAAGACAGAGACCAGCATCCACCGCGCCAGCAAACTCATGGACGAAGGCGTCATCTTCGTCGCATTCACGAATTCAGCCGTCGACCACGCTATGCGCCAACTCCGCAAGATCGTCGCACGCATCGAAGACGTTGACAAGAAAGTACGTAGACACAAAGACGGCGAAGACGGTGAGAGCATACGGCCGCCGAAAGTACTCATCTGCACCGTCGACCTCCTCGTCGGCAACGCCATCAGCAAACGCGTAAGCATGAACGTCAAAGCCGACGACAAGCGGACAGCGACATCCGAAGACTTTGAAACACTCGTCGGCGAAGCCACAGAAGAAATCCGTCTCGGCCGATGCAAACGATTCTTCCATGCGTCGTCCGGTGGAAACGTCTGGAATCACATCGTCGTCGATGAAGCCCAAGACCTCACCAGCAGCCGTTTCCGTTTTCTGATGGCCGTCCTTGGAAGCCTGCGTTCTGAGGATAACACGAGTCCGCGATCGATCTCATTCTTTGGCGACCCACGCCAGCGTCTACGCTCTGATGCGGGCGCCGAATTCCAACAACTGCTGACGATGGAGGAGTTCGTGACCGCCGAGGAAGACGGTGGTGAACGCATACCAGTGCGATCGCTGGCGTTCAGCAAGAGCTTTCGTTTTGAGAACACCAAGCTGGTCTCGCTGGCGAACGCATTGTCGTCTACTCGGCCATCGATCCACGTCGACCTGACGCCTGCTGTGGAATGTCATCTTGCGAGGCCGGTCAAGGTGTTCGAGTCGCCGAAGGACGTCGCCGAAACCGTCATCCTTTTGGTTCGCCAATCTGGCGTTCATCCGGAGCAAATATGCTTGATTATGCCGGCACCGAAGACTGGTCATCGTGGAACGCGACATGGCGACGAAATTCGCTCCATTCTCGCCACCCAAAGCATTCTGTGTTCAGACGAAGGTGTATGGAAAGAAGGCCTAGTGTTTCGCGGAAGCATCCATTCCGTCAAAGGCCTCGAGTTCGACTATGTTTTCTTTCTGGGTGCCAACAGCTTCCCTGAAGGTTTCATGAGCAAGCTGGAGGTCAACGATGCCGCCAGCCTAAATTTCGTCGCCAACACCAGGGCAAGGAAGGAGCTGTTTATGCTGTCGCCGGATTTCACGCTTCCGCAGAACGTTCCCATTGAGCTCACCGAGAACGGCAGGACCGCCAGAAGGTATCAGTTTGTGTATCAACCGAAATCAGCGGTGCGATCGGACGACATCGATGACGCTGACTTCCGCAAATTCGAAAGCGCCAACGAGTATCCGATGGTCGGGAACAACGGTTTTCAAGTATTCGGTCGTCCCCAAAAGGCACTTGATCGCTTACCAAAGCCGTATACGTATGAGATCCTGTCTGCCGTTCTCGCTAGCGTAAATGGCAACAACGTGTGTCAGAGGCTTGCTGAAAGGAAGACGTATCGAGCGGACGTGTACGATCAGAATGCGAGGGCCGGCATTTGCTATGACATGATGACGTCAGTTGGCTACATGCGTGTGGGCGATGCGCTCGTCGTCCGGGAAGGGACCGAAAAGGACGTCGATAAGCTGTCGTTGCGGTATCCGGTCGAGGCCATCGAAAGCCATCGTTTGTATCACAACCTGATGAAGCGGACGGAATCAACGTTGTCCGACATGAAAACCATTGCGAACAATGTGATGACCGTCGCTGCCTTGCTGGAAACGTCGGATACTGATAAAACGCGACCGTATCACGCAGTCGTCGCGTCGCATATCAAGGCGTCTTGTATTGTTAGCGAGAAGGCGGTCGTTGTGTTCTCGCCGAGCTTGCATCTAGCGAGTCTGGCGAAAGTGGCAACGTCGAGAGCGGGTGGTCGACGGGTGTATTCGGTGTCGTTGACGACGGGGATAGTGATCGAGATCGTCCAAGCACCCTACACCATCTTCCGATATGCCAACTATCTGCAATCACTCTACACCATCGCCGAACACGTCCGCCTCGTCCGCGAAAAGCAGGCATCGACTCCATTTACGAAGCCCATATTCCTGGTCGACACCGAGTTCCTCCCGATAACGACGGGAAAGGCGTCAACTATTTACGACATCGCGATCATTAATGGCGTCGATCCGTTTGCGTCCATCGTCAGCATGGTGGATTGCGGAGAAGGCATCTTCAATGCGATCCAAGCCAGCAGGAACAGGCCTGGATGCAAGCCATTGCCGTTCTCATATGCTGACTTCGCTGGTTCTCCTACAAGCGCGCAGATATGTACGAAGTTTTGCTCGCAGTTGGCCTCTTTGCCGTCATCGGAAAGGGCGACGTTGATGTATTACAATGCGGCGCACGATGTTAGCTTCCTGGTGGGCGACAAGATTCAACCGGGCGAGGACTATGGTGTCGATATCGTTGACGCTTACCGGATTCCTCATATTGGGGGAAAAGGCAGTCTTGATCAGAACTATGATAGGATCACGATGAGTGATCATTCCGCGTACAAGCATGTGATTCGGCATTCAGCCGTCGGCGATACCGTATTGCTATGGGAGCTTGTCAGGCGTATTCAGAATCCGGTGGCAGACACGTGATCACGTATACCATATACGACGAAAATGACATCAACTTTGCCTTTCGCTGCTCTTGTTTGTGCATTATCGTATGCCGGAGCCGACTTACAGAAACTTTGTCATCTTCGAGGGGTATGCAAACGTTATCAAGATGCTGTTGACGGCTATATGACTGATGCTTGGGCACGTGTTTTGGCGACTGGGCATCTCGCTGATGCTTTTCGTAAGGGAAGTCTGTACGGTGTTAGCCAAGTATGGCGTGCGAAGCCGAATTACTATTTCGATCATGGTTTCGTCCGTAATCATTTCGACGAGATCGATGCTTTCATGGCAGCGAATGCTGGAGTCAACGTCGCCGATACGCAAGGAATGACACCGCTGATGTACTCGACGGGGATGGCGTCGCTCGGCGATAGCGATCATCTCGAACGCGTGAGATACCTTATCGCGAATGGGGCCGACTTGGACACCAGAGATGTTAACGGGCACACAGCCGCGTATCTGGCATGCAGGCCAAAGAGGAGCTCGACGAGGCTCGCAAAGGTCGTCAACGGTGCTTTTGAGCTACTCGTGAATGCCGGCGCTAATCTAGAGTTGACTTATGATGATGAAAAGATGACACTGTTGCACATTGTGGTGGACTCAACGAGCTATGACGCGGATAAGGCGCTTATGCTTCTTGCGAAAGGCGCCAATCCCGACGTAGGAGATGCTAATGGCGTCAAACCGCTCCTTAGATTGATGTCCTCTATGCAAGATTTTCCACGCTTGTGGCGTGGCCGCCATCCTCTCATTGTGAACGAACTACTGAAACGTGATGTCGACATCACGCAAACCACTATACACGGTTGCAACGTATTTCATCTTGTATGTGATCTCGATGTTCTCGATATGCTCATCGCTTACGCGTCGGCGATCGGGCATCTTGATCTCCTCAACGCCAAATGCGTAATCGGACAGACGCCGCTAGGCCATCTTGTCGTCAAGTATGCGAGCACGAGATATCGGGAGAATACGGATAACCGCCGAGAACTAGCGAATTTAGGTCGACGCATGATGGCATCCGGTGCACTCGTCGAGCGTGGTTGCCTACACAGATTTGACATCCTAAACGACGAGTTCATGACGTCTCTACGAGAAGAAGCATAGTATCGTATATGGTATACGCATTGTTGGCACGGAGACGGAATCAGTCGTTGACGCGGACAACTCCTGCTTCCGAGACGCACTTGTAGGCCCAATAAGATGACATTGCTGATATTGCTACCAGCAAGATGGATACGATGAGCAGACCGGTGATCTCTCTAAGACTATCGACCGACAGCGTCACGATCACGAGCACGAATGAAAGAAAAAACGTCATTGCGCATAGCCACAGTACTACTCTTTGACGATCCTCCGGCGACATTTTAGACTTCGCGCTGCGCAACACCTATACTAAAAAATGAGCAAAACAAAGACAACATCGGTGGAGTTCTACGCGTCCTCAATAGAGAACGTGATGCGTACCAATGGGGGCGACGTCGTTCTCGCGCTGAGGCAACTTAGGCAGAACGGAATACTTCTGTACGAGATCAAGGAACCTCGTATAAGCCTCTTTTTCGGTCTCATCAACGTGGACAACAGCATATTCGGTGAGATATCCTACATTGCGACGTATCCGGACAAGAGCAACAATGAGGTATCCGTTTTCGTAGGTAGGGACAATCGTAGCCTTTACTTCGTGATCAACAATCTCCGCAAGACGCATGAAGAATGACGTATACAGTATACGTGGAGAACAGCTTCATGCCCATTTGGTGCCGTCCCATTTTCTTGCCATGAACTTTTTCTCGTCCTTGTTGTATTCCTCAACTGCGCAGTTAATGCAATAGCCATAATTACAATGAAGGACCCATTCGGGCATCACATCTCTGCATTTCGGACACCGTTTGGGTTTGCAATGATTACATCCAAGAGAATCATAACCGTCTCCATCTAGGCATGAGCCGTCTCCGTCGCACTCGGATATCCGCTTGGCGATCTCATCTTTCTTCTTCTGGATCTCCTCGCCGACTCGCTTGTGGACGCCGCAGTAGACTCCAAACTTTGAGGGGTTCCCACAGACAATTCTCGTCCTCGCCACGATTGCTGGGCATGTCGTCATTTTTTAAGTTGACGTATATGATATACGTGAACGTTATGCATAAAGCGTTCGTAGGCAACGTTCGGTCTGTCGAACGAGGTCTTCCTGCGAGCCGTCGTATATGATGATGCAGTCGACGTCCAGATGTCCATTTGCTTCGGAGGGGCTGTCTACGTTCAGCGCGACGCGGATGTTAATGCCTTTTCGTACCTGGTGTTTGAGTGTTGACGACGATGTAGATATCGTCGGATTTGCTCACTGCAAACAACCGGCGCATCCAGAAGTCGTCGCCGAAGACGTTGATCAATGCGTCATTGATGGTTCGCTTCAGTTTACCGATGCTGACCGGTGGGCCAGATGAATATCATCGTGGACGTCGTCGAATTCATCCAACACACCCTCGATAAAACCGCGCACTGCATCGTTTCGCTCGCGTCGTTGGGCATAGATGCCTGATTTCGTATATCGATATACGCGACAAAAACACGTCAGCCATCTTTGGTCGATGTCGTCAACTCGGCGACGGTTTTCTTTAGCTGGTCGATCTCGATCCGCATGGCAGCTGTCTCCCTCACCTGCCTAAAAAACAGCATGATCACGAACGCGACGAGTTTCGGCAGCCAATAAGTTAACTTGACCACGAGCTCAGAATAGTCAGCCTTGGACCATTCCATTCGCTCGATCTGTTCCAAAGTCGTCTTAAGTTCAACTCTGTAGAGTGCCTTCGCCTGCTCGTCCGTGATTTCGGGTCCCGCGAAAGATGTCATTTTATCCGACATTCGCATCTGTACTCTGCCAACGCACGACCCCGTCTGGGCGAAAAAGCGCGCCGAAACCGGCCCGTCAACTGTCGACTCGACCGTCGGGCAACCGTGGATGTCGAAATCGTCGATTGATCGGAGAAGTCGCTACCATCGACTCCAGACATCGAGATCGTTGGCGTATTCAACGGATATCCAACGGATCCGTTGTTGTCGCCGTCGACCGATCGAGATCGAAAACGTCGACTCGACCGTCGACTCGACCGTCGACTCGACCGTCGACTCGACCGTCGACTCGACCGTCGACTCGACCGTCGACTCGACCGTCGACTCGA
>JAKAIP010000016.1 GCA_021825025.1 bacterium | reverse complement strand
AAAGGCGGCGTCAACATCGGCGTGTGCCAGAGGTCGTCGGAGGGCATCAATAACGAAGAAGTCGCCCAGTGGACCGAAAGAATGAAGAAGGATCTAACCATCGATCACGTCATCCAGTATGCCAACTTCGTCGATCTTGATGTACAAATGCGTGCGCTACTAAGCAAGATCTATATGCTCTAACAAAGTGCGCCATCGTATATTGCTATACGCTAACACGCCGTTGGATGCGTATCAACAACGCGTGCTGGCGCGCGTACACAGGGCAGAGTATATCATCGGCTTGTAGTGTGGCGATCTCGATCCGCTGACCAATCAATAGAGTCGCAGCCGACCAAAACGTCGACCGCTGATCTCGATCCGTCGACCACACCGTCGACACGGCGGATCTCGATCAAAACGTCGACGATCCGTCGGCTGGCGATTCCATCATTGAGGTTGTGGTCCACCTCGGAAGCGGAACGGCGTGATATTGTAGGCAAAAATGGCATACACCGCTGAATTCCGTGAGATGATGAGTCGCAATAACAATGATATCAGGCGAACGCTTCGCGAGTGCGAGAAGCGAGGCAAGGTACTATATGAGGTGAAAGATCTCCCACTCGTTCACGTCCTATATGGCCTTGAGTTGCTTGGAGGCTATCATATTGGTCGACTTCATTTCAAGCTTTACGTGAGCACGTTCTCGGGCAACTACTATTTTTGCCAAGTAGCCAAGGTTAAGACGCAATAGCCCAAGAGATCGACCCACGCGGCGTATCATCCAGCTGTCGGCATGGCGACATCCACGATCGAGGACGTCGTAACGGATTGTTGTCGCCGTCGACCGGTCGAGATCGGAAACGTCGACTCAGCCGTCGACCGGTCAAGATGTCCGGAGTGTCGTAGACCTCACCGATATCGAGATAGTGGGCTGCGTTGTTGGCAGTGCTGCGTCGACGCCTATCAGAAGAGCGTAGTCGATGTATCGTGTCCGCGCTACACGGTTAGTACAGTAATGGCTGCTTCATATTAACGGCTAGTGCGAACACCGTCATCGACATCACGTTCCATGTCGCCTTCGCAATCGCTAACGATCTATTGTCGTCCGAGCCAGCGCGAATGCGACTTAGTCCGAGTGCGTACAATAGAGTTGCGAGCGCAAGACTGAAGATGTAGTAGACCATTAACCGAGTTGCCTTCGTCCAGATGACATACGTCATCCAAAGACAGCGACTGAGCTCGATCGTCCTTGTCTCGTTTTCGTACGGAAGAACAGGTGTGCCAAACTCGGACGTCGACAAATCACGAAGCATCGACAACAAAGACGGAAGATACACAGATGGATTCGCATCAATTCCCACGAGCACAACGAACCAAACATTCGTTAGCGCAACGAGAATGTTTACATATTTGCCCATTTTAGGCGTTGCCAAAGCCAGCCTAAAAATGAGGACAACTGAGGTCATACAGAGGGACGCATTTGATGCGTTTATGGAGACGCTCGGCTGCGACCTGCCAACGGAGGAGAACGTGAGGGCTGACTTGGACAAGTACGGAATGACGGCTGGCGAGGCCAGTTCGGAATCGGAGCCAGGCACGTGTGTCCGATGATGATTCCACTGGTTTTCGTTGCGATAGCGTCCATGTTGACGTGGGCGTCTATGTATTTCTACACTGTCGTCGATGCCACGAACGCGACGATGCTGTTGATGGCCGGGTGCATGGAGAGCGGTTGTTGCCCGAAGGGCTACATCTTTTCTTGCCAGATGAATGACACGGCGGCGTCGATAGAGTGTGTGAGCTTCACGTGTGTTTTCCTGAGTTGCGCCCATGGAACGTGTCTCTTTCTCTCGATCGCCTCTGTGCTTCTGATTCTAATCAACGCCAGAATCGAGGAGCGAAATGGCAGCATCTTGTTGTCGATACTCGAAAAACTATACACCGAAGGGAAAGCCAGGGAGGGCGAACTCACGGCCCATGTGGTCGCGTCCACGTCTTACGCGAGGCCCAAAGGGTCGCACGCATAGGGTTAACGCGGGACTTGTGCTAATCACGGTACGTATACATGGTATACGGTCATTCAGATTGGATTTTATCATACCACTTCCTGCGAGCCAGCGGTTCACTTCTTGAAATGACGATAAAACGGCGGCGCACGGTCTTCTCCCTCTGTGTCCCAAATACTTCTGGCCAAAACATTAGGAAGTATCCAGCAATCTCCATTGCTAGGCCACACAAGGTGGGCGCCATAAACTGTCTTCCGTTCACGACACCGCAGCAGACAGCAACACACAGTGGAACGGCGAATAGCGCACCGATGTTGATCAGCCGATAGCCCAACGCCGCAGCTTTCTTGTATGTCTCTGAGTCCACAACGACGTCCATGCCGTTCTGCTTCTGCCTGGAAGGCGGTCTCGCTAGATATACGATGTTTGTCGTCCACCTTGTGCCGATGAACCAGTCATTTTCGTTGGGCCTTTGATGGCGTTTTAACGGCATCGTATACGAGATCTATTTCACGTGCGGCTAAAGCTCGTGCCGTCTCTTGTCGATGGCCTCTGTTGCGTTGCGTATGTTGATTTGCGCGGGCGTTGGCGGGAGTTTGGGTTCTACGTGTGTTCGACAAGTTGGCGAGTAGTATTTTCCCGTCTTCTATCCGGACAACGAGGCACACATTCGTGATCGCGCAGCTTTATGTTCGTGCGCGCAGCACACGATGCGCCCATGCGTTTTTAAGAGCTGAGCTTGCTTCGTCTGTAGGTAATGACGCAGAGTCGACGCGTTATCGACACCTCGATGTTCTCCATGAGCATGCACTTATCTAGCTGAATGCACATGTGTTCAGCCGAGCGCACAAACAATTCGGCATACGATCCCGCCATTGCCCGGATACGACATCGATCGTGTTGAAATTCGCGTAGGGCATCGTCGACCGGTTGATCGATATCGTGGTCCTTGAGGATGACCCGAACAACTGCGCACACTCGCTTGTTGATGTAGATGCCGACAATTTTCAGCTCGCGCTCGAACACATGGTTTTGAAAGCTGTAGTACGGCGGTCTATCACTTTCGGGATACATCAGCGACTTCTCGATAACCTGGTTAATGTGATTGATCGCATCGTTGTCGATCTCGGCGATGGCTCGCCTAAGCGGATATTTATCGTATTCGGGTTCAACAATCTTGAAGCATATGCGTTCTCTTGCGTCTGACGAAATGTGTATCTCGATGAATACGCACAGTACTTCTAATGTCCACGGATAAATCAAGTCTTTCCTGTAAAAGCGTGCCGCGCGATCTTGTAGGAAGAAACTCGGATCCTTACCAAAATCAACGTATGATAACGCGGGTGCGTTAGCGGATGTTGTCATTTTGTTCATAGGTCTACCGTTCCGGACACCTTGCCATACCGTATCATACGATAGCGCATAGTGCTGAGTGAACCAGTCGGGAAAAGGACGACGTATCTCTCAACTTTTGTATGCTCAACCCCGAACATATGAGGGAAGGAGAGCATCGTACCGCCCACTAAAGTCGCACATGTGGATGACCAAAGGACGAGATTCTCCATACGAAAGCTACCGTAGCGCTTGGACCACAAGAATGCTGCTAAGCTAACCATTTCGCTTATACCCATGATAGCTATTCCATGCAATACTAGTCTGCGATATTCGTCCGTCAGCACAATACGACTACCGTGGTATTCAGAACGTTCATCGTCTGTACAGGCGTCTTCCGATGTTGGGATGCGCGGCATTTTAGAACCAACAAATCGCGACGACGGCCGCGATAACGACGCCCATGGTCGACAGACGAGTCGACGATCTCAATGCTCAGAGTCAACGTTGGGTCGACGTTTTCGGACTCCGGAAATCGACGGCGAAGCGACGTTTCGGCGACGGGCGTAGTCGACGTTTCGGCGACGTTTTGCCGACGTTTCGGCGACGTTTTGCCGCGGGCGTGGTCGACGATCTCGACCTCGATGGTTCGCCGTTGGTTGACGGTTGGGTGTGGTCGATGCGTTGGTTTGGGGTGGTGAAAATGTCAGCGTCTAAGTACAGCAGGCTGCTTTGTTTGGGTGATTCGCCGACGTACGAGCTGACTATTGGTGATCCGTTGAGTGCGCAGGTCGATAACCTTATGCGTCGCTACTTAGCACGTGAGGACCGTTCGTTCTGTGGCTTTGAGTTCATCGTTGATGGTGAAGTTCGCTTGGTCAAGGAGCATGATATGCCGACTAATGAGGTTGTTTTCCCGCGGCGGACGGCGATGTCGCTAAAGGATTTCTGTGTGTTTACGGAGAGGTCGTCGTTGACCCCGAATAGGGTGGGTTCGGTGGATTACGTGGGCATGCAGATGTTGATGGCGAAGCTGGGAAAGACGGTGTGCTACTATGTCGTCTACAGTGATGCGGACAGGCGTTTTCGTGATATCGTGGCCGTTTCCATCAATCGCGCAACGGTGGCATATCTGAGTTCGTTATGAGAGGTCGTATTATAGAATACGTTTACGCTCTGTTGCGCACGCCGTTGTAGCGCCGGCTGATAGGAGTAGGCGAATGGTTTTGCGACGGCACTGCTTGAAGTGTTCGTCTTTCCTGCTCCTGTCCGAGGCCATTCGTGGCGTTCAGGAGTCCGTCATTCGCCAACTTCAGCAGGAGCATCTTGGTTGATGGTATGCCGGCTAGATCGTAGTTTGCGTAAATGTTGTGATCGGCGTCCTTGATGACATTGTTGATTGCGTGGATTTGTTCGGGCGTCCACGTTAGTAGCTCGATGAGTGCGCATAGGATGCAGAGCACTCTCTACTGTATAGCTGAGCGGAGTACGGCCGTCCTTGTCGATGGCAGGAAACGCATGCGATCGTAGGATATATCCCCACGACCACATTGCCGTGCGTATTAGTGTGGTGCGACGATTTGGGCCATCGACGGCATCGACCATGACGGGAACGCTCGACAACAAGAACGCATCGATAGCAGAATGCTCGTTGCAGACGAAGCAGGCGTCGATGTCCACGAAAGACAGAGACAGGATTTCGACGACTTTCGCAACGACACAAAGATTGTCCTTTTTGAAGGTAAACTTGACATCGTGTCGCGTCATCGCCGTTGACCACGGACTAAGCGAGTAGTGATCGATGGCGTCGAGATACGTCTTCCTAAGTCTACGAAGATCTAGCAGAGAGAGGACGTCGCTGGCCGCATATGCAATAACGTTCAAGAGCGCAAGATAGCACGTTTCCGGCTTCGCAAAAGAAGATGTCATCATTTTTAGCCCGACATCCCCGCCAAAGTTCGCTTGTGCACTCATCTGTATGCCATATACGTTTGCTCGCATGACATATATGTTCGCTTGTGTACCATATACGTTTATTCGTATACTATATACGTTCATCCATATCACACGCAGTATGGGACGTGATTGTCATCGAGATCGCGATAGTCTCTGTCGGCCGGCCACTTAGCCCCCGCACAAAGCATAGCACGAATACTCCGGCGTATGCGTCGCTTGCTCACGGTGAAGGCTCGCCTGCTCACCGACGGACGAAATAGAGCATGCAATCGGTCGACTTGTGCGACGATAGGCGTCTTGCCGAGAGAACATGTTGCTTCCAGCAATCGTCCACTCTGCGGTATCTTCTCCAGTAGCAACTTCGTTGTCGATGGATGGAACGTGCGGTGGAAAGCGTTGGAACCAGAAATATCGTCGCTGTATAGATCGTGATCGAGAACGCTGGAGATTACGTTGTTGTACATTTCTATGTCCTCGTCGGCGAACGAATCATACTTCTCGCACATCACTTGCATAGTATCGAGAAGAGCGTGCAGAATGGTTCTTCCTGTTGCACGATCGTTCCAGTCGATGCCGACCATCAGCGCGTGTATGATATCGATGGTGCGTTTGTATCCGTTCTGGTCAAACGCGCCTTCATAGACGGTGTCAACACGTGTATTGGGGAGGCCAACGATGACGGAAAGGAGGACTTTGTCGATGTCGCTGGCCTTGGATTCCACGAGTACTTGAATGATCTGCAATCGGGGACGATGGCATGACTCCGGTGAAAAGCGCAAGCGCAAGCGAGTTAGCTCTTTGAAAACAGAGAACTGCTCAGCTGACCTTAGCTCGGGAATGATCGGAATGGTTTCTAAGGTTGTCATACGATGTAGCAATGATATGTTTCCTCTTCTAGCGTTCACGTTGGCGCCGTTCGTAATGAGATATCTCATATACTTCGGGTCGGCGTCATTCGTCAGAAACATGGACGCGATGGTAGCCATAAGTGCACAATGACCTTCATTGTTGACCGCGTTTACGTCCGCACCGTTATCGATGAGCAATCGCATTCGCTTAAAGGACGCTTTGGTTTGTTGCAAGGTTGTTGTATACATGAGTGCAGTCGACCCGGCCCAATCAATGGCGTTGACGATGGTTGGAATGGTGGATAGCAGATAGGTGTCGATGTCAGGATGCCCATTGCGGATGAAACAGACCTCGATGTCTCTGAACGAGATGGTTTTCTCTGCGCAACGACGAATGACTTCGACGGCTCTCCTCACAACATAGAGATTGCCGCACGCGAAGGCGTCCCGGATGCTAACCGCCGTCATCAATCGCGACCATATGCCCAGCGCATGGCCATCAATAATTTCAGCGTATGCCCTCCCGATTCTGCGTAGAGTCAACATTTCTTCAACAACACCAGCGAAGTAGCCGATCATATTCAAGAAGGCGGGATAGCACGTTTCGAGGGCGCGAAGCGTTGTCATTTTGGTCATATCAGTTTCGCCAGTTCGGTCTTTTTGATGCCTACCGCGTCCTTGATGAAGGGTGGCATGTCGGGATCGGCGTCCGCCAGTAGACAGATACTCTCGCGCAGCAGTTTCCTCTCAATAGTGGAATTAAATTCTTCAAGGCGCACACACAGGTTTGTATACTCAATCAGTCGCAAAACAGGTACGCCAACCCCGTGCGCATCCCTTAGTAGAGGAACGATATTCCTTTGTGAGTGTTTGGCGGCATTCAAGAGGATTCGTATGGTCGACGGATAGTAGACGTATTGGAAAGCGTTTTTGCCATTCGCGTCGATGTGTGCACCTGCAGCGAGAAGTTCACCGATAAGATAGTTTATCGTGTTCAGAAAAAGCGGCTCGCCCCCAGTAGAATGAATGGCACACTGCATCACTCTTTCCAGCAATGCGAATAACGGCGTGTTCCCATCGGTGTCGACGGCGTCCAGATCGGCCGTTCGCATCAGGATACGGATTCGTTCGACGTCGATGTCGGACATTGCGGCAAACCATGGCCTCTCGCGGTCATATCGGAAACAAAGGTTAAACAGCTTGCGATTTTGGAGTATGTCATGCGTGGCACCGCGATCGATAAGTATACCCAGAACCTCAAACTGTTTTCTACCAATGCTAAAACCCGAGTAGTCATGATAGCTTAGTCCCGTGCGACGAACGAAGTATTCATCCGTGCTCCGCCAACCATGTGGTATATAACATTGTAGACCGGCCGCGAACATCACGGGCGTGAAGCCGTCATTGTTGCAATGATTGATGTCAGCGCCCGCATTGATGAGTATCTTGGCCGGCGTTGAGTCGGAAACACCTTGTCCATAAAAACCATTGCATGCGTAAATAAGGGCCGTGTTTCCGTGCGCGTTGGTGGCATTCTTGTTTGCGCCGTTGACCAAAAGGAAACGCATTCTTCTCTGGTGCGCGATGCTGCCCGAAGTTCCTAACCATGCTGAATACATAAGTGCGGTGTTTCCGGTATCATCGGTCGCGTCGATGATTCCAGGCATTGACGCCAACAACATCACGTCAATACTTTCGCTGACGTTGGACGTAAAGTGATAGATGACGTCGTTCATTCCGATACGACAGGAGTTTCCGCTCTTGACGACATTTATGACGATTCGGATCCCATATTTGCTGAAATTCCGAAAAGCTTTGCGGACTTCGTTTGTTCCCACTATGCGCAACCATGCGGGCATGAGGTGGTTATCGATAATGTCCGCGTATGCCCTCCTCAGCAAACGATGAGACAGCAGTGTGCGTAAGTCCGTAGCAAGAAACTCAAGAACATGAGCGAACGCCGGAAAACACATTTCTAGATCGCGAAGAGTTGTCATTTTAGACGACGATATCAATACTCGAAGTCGACGGCGGAGTCGACGTTTTTCGACGGCGGAGTCGACGGTGGAGTCGACGTTTTTCGACGGCGGAGTCGACGGTGGAGTCGACGGTGGAGTCGACGGTGGAGTCGACGGTGGAGTCGACGGCGGAGTCGACGGCGGAGTCGACGTTTTTCGACGGTGGAGTCGACGGCGGAGTCGACGTTTT
>JAKAIP010000015.1 GCA_021825025.1 bacterium | reverse complement strand
ACCGATACGCCATTGCCGGGATACACCGAACCAAAACCGGTGGTATGGGCGAGTATCTATCCAGAAAGCCAAGATACATTTGTAGCGTTGCGGCAAGCGCTCTCGCGGTTACGCCTTTCCGATTCAGCGCTTTCTTTTGAGGAGGAATCCTCAGGGATGCTGGGAAGAGGATTTCGGTGCGGACTGCTTGGCATGCTCCATCTGGAGATTATTACTGAGCGCTTGCGCCGAGAATTCGGACTGTCGCTGGTGGTAACCACGCCGACTATCACCTATGAGATCGAATTGCGGGATGGAAAGCGTAAAACAGTCTATTCTCCTTCGCAATTTCCTGAATATGGGGAGATCGTACATGTGTGGGAACCGTTCGTGAGCGCTGAAATCATTACGCCGGCAGAATATACCGGCGGAGTATTGCCGTTGTTGTATGCACACGAAGCTTTTGTAGAAAGTACCGAAACGTTTTCAGAAGGACGTATGTCGATCCGGCTCGTGATGCCGTTGCGAGAACTGATGCGCAATTTTTTCGACAAACTCAAAAGTGCTACCTCCGGCTATGCATCCATGTCCTACGAACTGCGCGAATTGCGTCCGGCAGAAGTGGCAAAGCTCGATATTCTGGTTGCTGATGAAGTGGTTGTTGCGTTTTCTCGTATTATTGCTGCACACCGTGCCTATGAGGAGGCGGTTGCTGCGGTTGAAAAACTGTATACACTTCTGCCACGCCAGCAATTTGCCACTAAAATACAAGGACGTGCGCTAGGGCGTATTCTTTCCTCAAAAACGCTCCCAGCGCTTCGTAAGGATGTGACCGGCTACTTATATGGGGGGGATCGTACCAGAAAAATGAAGCTGTGGGCCAAACAGAAACGCGGAAAAGAAAAACTCAAGGAGCGCGGTCGTGTCAATATTCCCGAAGAAGTGTTCTTGAAAATGATCCAATCAGGTACTGATTAGATTACCAGGGAGAAGTAGGCAAACACCATAGAAACTGCCACCACCACAATAAGGAGTGCCACAAATATACGGGTGTTGCGTTCGCGGTTTTTGCCAAACATATCAGGCAGTATACTCAATACATGCAAGGTTACAAGCGCAAGCAGACCCGTCACGGTTCAATCGTACAGTGGTTGTTGCGCGGTGGCGTAGTACTGGCGCTTCTTGTCCTTTGTATTTTTTCTATACGGGCAACATGGGGGATGTATCAAAAGTTTGTCGAGGCGTCGCAAGGTCAGGATCTTGTCCAAGCACAGCTGCATTCTCTGCAAATGCAGGAACAGACCATAGGGGCAGCAGTACAGGAACTAAATTCCCGTGAAGGATTTGAAGCGCAGGTACGAGCGCGCTATGGAGTGGTGAAACCCGGAGAAGGGGAGATACAAATCGTTGCCACACAGCCCACGGCATCAAGCACCGGAGGATCATCGTATAGTTTCTGGTATCGCCTGTGGCACCCCTTTTCTCTGTGGTAAGATGCGCGTGGCGCACGCGGGATTCGTTTAGTGGTAGGATGGCTGCTTCCCAAGCAGCAGGCGCGAGTTCGATTCTCGCATCCCGCACCTATATTACTCGTGAGAGGGAGTATCGTTGCTCATTCATCTTTTGCACACGCAGATTTGCTATAAATATTTTTCTCCATATCGCCGCATGGCGGTAAGGACGGAACGCAATGCTTTTCCTTTTGAGGTAAGTGCGTATATCTTTCCGGTAGAGATAAAACCGCAGCGTTTGAGCTGACGCAGTTTAAGGGTAAGGGTGCGCGTGCTCATGCCAAGAGAAGTGGTTAATTCTCCGAATCGCTTCGGACCTTCAAGAAGGTCACGAATAATGAGAAGAGAAGCGCTATCTCCGACCATATCCGCAACTCGTGCAACGGGACAGGGCGGACAAAGTGTTTTTCGTTGTTTAGTAGTACGCAGCATAGTCACCATTAGTGTAACATGAATTTATCCACTTTACATTGTAAAGTATGTACGTATACTACTTGATATATGAAACCACTTACCATACAGGTCATTATCGGTTCGGTGCGCGTAAATCGCTTTGGAGATAAGGCTGCACAATGGATTGCGAGTCTTGCACAAGAAGCGGGTCATACAGTTACAATTGTTGATCTTAAGGATTGGCAATTGCCTGATTACAACGAGAAGGGTTCTCCAACCAGTTTGCAGGGTAAGCTGGAAAATCAGCAAGGGATGGCATGGGGAAAGCATATTGCAGCCGCAGATGCCTTTATCATCGTCACCCCAGAGTACAATCATGGGTATCCGGCATCGCTTAAAAACGCTCTGGACTGGGCATATGCAGAATGGAATAACAAACCAGTCGGTTTTGTAGGATATGGATCAGTAGGAGGCGCGCGTTCTGTGGAACAATTGCGAACGGTTGCAGCAGAGTTGCAAATGGCCGATGTACGTACTGCGGTACACATCATGCGACCTTGGGAATTACTAACTGATACGGGAGACCTACGGTCAGGCACATTAGATGCCTATGTTGATAGCGCGAAGGATATGCTCGCACAATTGTCTTTGTGGGGAAATGCATTGAAGGTTGCGCGAGAACGTAAATAACCTATACTTTAGAAGAACCAACAAACATATTTATGGCAAAAAAAATCACCATTTACTCAACACCAACTTGTCATTTCTGTCAGATGGCAAAAGCATTCTTCGAGGAGAATAAGCTTGAATATACCTCGTATGACGTAGCAAGCGATGCCGCGAAACGCACCGAAATGATCAATATGACAGGGCAATTGGGAGTGCCGGTCATCGTCATTGACGGGGAGGTCACTATTGGATTTGATCGCGATAAGCTTGCTTCGCAGTTGGGTGTAGCGGCCTGATTAGCATTTCCGCACTTCTGTTGCATAATCAACACACCGGCTCAAGGCCGGTGTTTTTCGCCCTCGTAGTTCAATGGATAGAACAGTCCCGTCCTAAGGGATCAATGTGGGTTCGATTCCTGCCGAGGGCATATTCTCTCAGACCTATAAGTTTGCTATAGTACAACTTTGCGCTTGGGTAGCTCAGTTGGTAGAGCATCTCCCTGAAGAGGAGGGGGTCGCCGGTTCGAGCCCGGCCCCAAGCACCAAAGATTAGTTCGACTTTATTTTCAGCTTTGCTTGACGTCCCTTATCGAGTTTGGGAAGGCGGATAACGAGAAGTCCGTGTTTTTCAGTTGCTTCTGCTTCTTCTATCTCTACTTCTTGCGGTAGGACAATGGTGCGGGCGAATGCACCCCAATACAGTTCTTGGAAAAAGAAATCGCCAGCAGTCGCTTCCATGTGGCGTTCCCGTTTTCCGCGAATCGTGACCATGTCCCGTGTTATGGAAACATCAAGGTCATCCGGTCGAACGCCGGCGATCATTGCTTTGATTACAATATGCGTAGGAGTTTGGTAGACATCAACTGCAAGCTCTCCTTCCGCTTCCACTTCCGGTTCAGTGACTTGCAGGGTACGTTCAGGAGCTGCAAATGCAGGCGGACGATGACTTACGCTTGAACCGCCGCTTTCTATATCATCAAAAGAGTAGTCGCTTTCCGCGCCACTGCTTCCCGTGAGCCATTCAAAGAGTGATTTTTTTTCTCGAGCCATACTTAACAATAGTCCCGTTCAGGCAGTTTTATTCGCTCGGTGAACATGAGGAGCGCAATAATACCAATCCAGATGCAGAAAAAGACGAAAAACGTTCCGCTGCTGCCTGCTTTGAGTATAAAAAAGTTGAAGTATGCATGCAACAGGATTGCAAGGATAAGTCCGCCCAGTGCCGCTAGTCTGCGCACAGAAGCAGGTGCGTAATAGGTGAGTCCTAGTGCGATGCCGATGACGCCAGAAGCAAGCGTATGCACTAGCGTAGCACCAATGAAACGTAAATCGCCGGTTGCTACCGCGCGCAACAGATTGCCATCCATGATGGATGGCATAAGAAATAAGGTATTTTCTACAAATGAAAAGCCCAGTGCGGCGGTTACCAAATAGATGAGGCCGGAAAGCGGTTCATCAAACACCGGTAACCGCAGTGCTGCGAGATATGCGGCGCCAAATTTCAATAGTTCTTCTATTGCTGCCCAGGAAAGGTACAAACCAAACCCCGTCGCGAACGATTCCGCATACTGTTCGAGAGGAAGGGCGAGTGTTACGGCAAGCATGCCGAGTGCAAACGAATAGAAAATGTAGCGTTTCGGCTCTGGGTCGCACCGATCTTCAAGCAGCCAGAAGCCAAGCCAGATCCCAGTCGGTGCAATACCGGCAAGAAACGCAATGAGAAAAGCTATCGGTGCAGTCATCCTTCCTGCAGTATACCGCAGTCTTTATGCACTATGCGGCCACTGTGCAACCATGAGAAGTTCCGTATGTTCCGGCAGGCTGCTCCAAATCTCTTCGGTGATAAACGGCATAAGCGGATGCAAGAGCATGAGGCAGCGCGAGAGCATGGTGCGCAGTGTCCACCCGCGCGAGCACTTCGCCGCTTCGTCTGTTCCTTTCAGAATCGGCTTACTTGCCTCAAGGATCTCACTTGCAAAACGATCCCATAGGTAATGATAGATAAGCTCCACAACAATTGAAATACGATACTGTTCAAACTGTTCTGTTATATCTGCTGCAAGGCGATCTATTTCTGCAAGCAGTACCGCATCTTCTGGGGTGAGTGGCGGTTGTTCCAATTGCGTCTCCTTTGTGTGTTCAAGGACAAACCGGGTAATATTCCATAATTTGTTCCCAAATAACTTGTATCCCTTTACTCGCTGTTCATCAAAGGTAATGTCATTTCCTGCGGCGGCACTCACCAACAAACTCATACGAAGTGCATCAGCTCCATACTTTGTGATCATATCGAGTGGATCAATACCATTCCCCGCTGATTTACTAAATTTTTTTCCATGTTTATCTCGCACAATGCCATGAAACATTACCGTTTTAAAAGGAATTTGACCCAAATGGAATCCGCTCATGAGAATCATGCGTGAGACCCATAGATAGAGAAGTTCATACCCAGGAGAGAGGAACGATGTCGGATGAAATGTTTCAAGGTCTTTCGTGTGTTCCGGCCAGCCAAGTGTAGAAAAGGTCCATAGCGCCGATGAAAACCACGTATCAAGCACGTCAGGGTCTTGCGCCCAGCCATTTTCGGCAGGCGCTGTAAGTCCGCAGTACACTTCATCGTCGCGATACCACACAGGGATGCGATGACCGAACCAGATCTGTCGCGAGATACACCAGTCTCGTAAATGCTCAATCCAATGAAAATATGATTTTCTGAATCGATCGGGAAACATGTTGATCGCGCCGCTTTCCACGCTCTGCAACATGATCTGTTTGAGCGTTGTTTCTGTTCCCGATGCAATACCAGGGATTTCAGAATGAGAAAGCACGAACGGTTTATCCACGTCAATGAACCATTGTAATTTCGGTAATGGTTCCACAATACCCCCTGTCCGTTCCGCGGTAGAGATGTTCTGATCTATCTCTATCTCATTCTCTAAAAGTCCTTCATTGGTAAGCCACTGAATTACTAACTCTCGCGCTTCCGTTGTCTTTTTATCTTTCAGACGTCCATCAACCATCATGCGCGCGTATTCATTGATCACCTGCGGGCGGGGAAGATCGTGGCGGTCTGCAATTTCCCAATCAGCCATGCTATGCGCCGGAGTCACTCCGAGCGCCCCTGTTCCGAATTCCTGTTCAACGCTTGAGTCGGCAACGATCTGGATATGTAGCGGCACATCACAAAACACCACATCATATTCTTTGCCGATAAATGCTTGATACCGCGGATCATCGGGATGTACGGCAACCGCAACATCGCCCACCTTTGTTTCTGGGCGGGTAGTTGCGATGGCAATCGGAAAATCCTTTGCATATTTGAAGGTATACAATTTTGCTTTCCGCGTTTCATACACGATTTCATCGTCAGAAATGGTGGTTTGTCCTTTTGGATCCCAGTTGATGATCCGATTGCCGCGGTAAATGAGGCCTGCTTCATACATGCGGACAAACGCAGTCATGACTGCGTTTGTACGTTTTTCATCAAGGGTATACGCATATCGCGACCAATCCAGTGACGCGCCCATTTGGCGTACCTGGGCAAGAATGGTGTGCTCGCTTCCTTTTGCGAATGCTTCAACCTGGCGTACCAGTTCTTCGCGGCCGATGTCATGCCGACTTTTGCCTTCACTTTTTTGTATATTCTTCTCCACGCGAGCCTGAGTTGCGATTGCAGCAGAGTCAGTGCCCGGGATCCACAGTACTTTTTTACCTTGCATACGTTGATACCGGACAATGGTGTCTTGCAATGCATCTTCGTATGCATGTCCCAAATGGAGCACTCCAGTTACGTTTGGCGGAGGAAGTACCACACAAAACGGTTCCGTTCTATTTCCAGGAAGCGTGTCGGGGTTAAAATAGCCACTTTGTTCCCATCGAGTATAGATAGGACCTTCTACCTGTGTGTGATCGTAGGGTTTGAGAAATTTTTCAGGCATGCAGCCAATATACGTTATTTTGCTTCGGTAATCGAGAGGTTGCCGATTGCGCGAATCTGAACAGGAGGATGCTCTGTGTTCCACATACGGCGTAAAAAACGAACCAACGCCGCCTCTGCAATCATGACAGCGTTGTCTCCAGTAATGGAGAGTTCCGGCAGTTTGAGTGTTACCGTAGGGAATTCTTCTGCCAGTAGGCGTTCAAGTGCGGTACGAATATGCAGGTTTGCTGCTACACCGCCGCCGATAACAAATGTGCGGGCGTGAGAAAGGGCGAGCGCTCGCCGTGTTTTTGCAACAAACACATCGGTAACAGCATCTTCAAATTCTCTAGCAAATCCCATCCGCTCTTGCTCTGATATGGTTCCATGATCGCGCAATGCATAGAGCATTGCTGTTTTGAGTCCTGAAAATGACACATCACAGGTCTCCATGTGCACCATGGGGCGGGGAAGTGATTTCGGTGCAGTAAGGTTTTGTATGCGCGCTTCTTTTGCCAATCGGGAGATATGCGGTCCTCCCGGATAGGGGAGATCCAGCATGCGTGCCACCTTATCAAATGCTTCTCCCACCGCGTCATCGCGTGTTTCACCGATGATGGCATACGTAAACCATTCAGACATCACTGTAAATTCGCTATGGCCTCCAGAGATGAGCAATCCCAATACCGGAAGAGCAATATCAGACAATATTCCTTGCTCCACTAGAGAAGAAATGAGATGTCCTTCCAGGTGATTCACACCAAACAGCGGTTTGTGCCACTCTTGTGCCAGCGTTTGGGCGAAGGTAACACCGCTCCAGAGTGCCGGCTCCAATCCAGGCCCTTGTGTTACTACGATCGCTCCTATTGTTTCTGGAATAGTGCGAGCTTCTTGCAACGCTTCCTCTAGGAGGAGCGGAAGATTTTTTTCATGTTCCCGTTTTGCCAGAGTCGGGTAGACTCCTCCAAAGGAAGCGTGGAGCGACGCTTGGGAAAAAAGTGTGTTACTCAGCACCTGAAAACGAATCTCAGTGCCTTCTTTTTCTCCTTCCACTATAGCGATCCCTGTTTCATCGCACGATGTTTCGATGGCCAAAATGCGCATAGTTCGATAGTGCACGCTGAGGGACTCGAACCCCCGGCCCTTCCCACGTCAAGGGAATGCTCTACCAACTGAGCTAAGCGTGCAGATGAGTCAACTCTAGCGAGTTTTTTTCAAAAAGCAACCGTATAAAGCCCTTGTGCTATAGTGCGTTGGTGAGTACTGAAAACGCAAAAGAACCTATTATTACAACGCATGGATTGCACACGGGAGCCCGTGTCCTGTGGCGCTATATTCGTATATATCGCCGGGAAATTGTCTTTATCACGATTCTCGGAGTGATTGCGGCTGTGGCAAATGCGACTGTTCCGTACATTGCCGGAAAGTTTTTCGATGCGATTATCACTCCGTCTCATATACAGCTGTTTGGACGCGTGTGGCCCTTGTATGCAGTGCTCCTTGCATTGTGGGCGGTCATACAACTCATCAATTCTCTCATGAATTGGCAGATTAATATTCGCAGTGAAAACTTTTCGAATACCGTGTGGGTGGATTATTGGTCTGCTGGTATTTCCAAAATACTGGAACTCCCCATGGCTTTCCATAAGGCAAAGAAAATAGGGGAAACAGAAGAGAAAATAAACCGCGCCTCAGGACAGCTGGAAACGATTGTAGGACAAATTGTCATTGATCTTACGCCGCAATTTCTCTCTATATTCGTGGTCATAGCGATTGGCCTTACCATAAGCTACTTGCTCACTCTAGCGCTCATCATTGGTATTGTGCTGTATGTCATTATTTTGTTGCGCACGGTTCGTCCTATAGCTGAATTACAACGAGAATATCAAAAAAATCTATTTCGAGCCTATGGCGACAGTTATGAACTGATGGGTAATGTAGCTACCGTCAAGCAGGCGGTTTCAGAAGCATATGAACGCAACCGTATCCTCACTCTCCTAAAAGGACCAGTACTCACGCTCTGGAATAAAATGAACTTTATTTGGAGCAATCTTTCGCTTGCACAAGCAGTTATTATTCTTGCTACACAGCTCACTATTT
>JAKAIP010000014.1 GCA_021825025.1 bacterium | reverse complement strand
CGGGAAGTGTTCGGGTAGCGGGGATGTAGGGCGGGTTGCTCGCAATGATATCGAATTGTTCACCGGCGAAAGGAGTAAAGAGGTCGCCGGTGCGAATTTCGGCACGGGACGCATCGAGCGCATTTTCGCGGATATTTTTCCGAATGGTCGCTTCGTGCGCCGGGTCGATGTCACCGAAATAGATACGTGCATTTGGTAGCTTCGCGAGCGCCGCACACCCGATTGCCCCGGATCCAGAACAAAGATCGAGAAATTGCATGGGCGGTTGCGAATTGGCAGGGTCATTTTCGGTCGCGCTCCGGGCCGCTTGGCCAAGTCTTACTACCGAAAATGACTCTGCCGATTCGCGATCTTTGATGTGTTCTAGCAGTCGCTCGGTCCACCACTCGGTCTCGGGGCGAGGTATGAGAGGATGCGAGTCGAGGTAGATCCGTAATCCGAGAAATGGCTGCCAGCCGATCACGTAGGGAAGTGGTTTACCCGAGACGAGATCTGCTTTATCTGCTTCATATTCTGCAGTCTCCTTACCGTGATACTTTTCCTCGAGGAGCCACTGTTCATCTTTGGTCATAGTAGAGACGCTACCATAAAACAAAAGCACCCGCGCCTTGCGCGGGTGCTTTTGTTGGATTGCTTGTTAGTAGCCACCGCGACCGTAGCCGCCGTTACCACCACCAAAACCACCCTGGGAACCACCACCGAAACCGCCTTCGCGGCGAGGAGGGCGATCACCCTGTGGGCGAGCGAAGGAGACGGAGAGCGTACGACCATCCATTTCCTTACCATCCCAACGATCGATAGCTGCCTGAGCTTCCGCTTCAGAGGCCATCTCGACGAATCCGAAACCGCGTGAGCGGCCCGTCATACGGTCGTTAATAATGCTTGCGGAAACGACAGTGCCGGCCTCGCTAAAGGCCTTTTTCATATCATCTTCCGTCGAGCGATAGGGAATGCCGCCTACGTAAAGCTTGTTTCCCTGAACTGACGATGCTGCTGGATTATCCATGTGTAGATCTAAACTTTGGTTAATCTCGCCGAAACTGAACACGTGCCGTCTTTTGGGGAGCGGAGCGAAGCTCGAATACTCTGCGAGTAAAAGCAGTATGACAGAAATGTGGACAAAGCGCAAGATAGGTGGGGATAACGCAAAAAAGCTATTGAAAATCTCAAATAAAGAGGTATTGTTCACGAGTCGAAATACTCTGTGCTATACAGGTATTCCGACGAAAAGGAGCTGATCTTTAACGTAACTGTGGAGTATCACAATGGGAACCATACATAGCTGGGAGCGCGAACGGGCGCTGCGCCAGGCTGCGGTACGGGGCATCCTCGACTGGGCTGCGACTTGCTTCCCGGAACGGCGTGCTGATCCGGACGAACCATTCGATGGAGTGGAACGTCGAGGACACATCGTTCGGGCGGATTTCTTGTTTGCCGAGCTGACCGAGTGCCCTGGCTTCGCGTGTCCGCTCACGTCGGACGCCTGTGACACCTGTAAGTTCGGTGGCAAGAAGCCGGAGCCGCTCGTGACGAAGGAGGAGCTGACTGTCCAGTACCTCATCGACAAGTTCATGAAGAAGAAGCTTTCGGAACCCGAACCTTCGGTAAGGCAGACTCGGCACGAAGCCTGGTATGACCTTTTTGCGAGTGCTTCGAACTCGCGCGGTGGCCGTGCTGCCTCCGAACTCCGGGAATCCCGGCGCATGGGCCTCTGATCTCTCGGCCTCGCAAGAAAAACGCATCGGTTTACCCCGAGGCGTTTTTGTTTTCCTAAAAAACACACAAAGTTATCCTGTCTACACTGGTTGACAACGGGACACGACAGGCAGACGATACGGGTAACCTATCGGCGGGGCGCCGGGGCTTATCAATAAATAGAGAACGCTTATGAGAAGCTTGTTCACATCTATACTTCGCTTGCGTACGACTCGTGTCGCCGCACTGTTCCTTTCTGTGTCCGCCATCGCAATGGGCGGATTTTTTATTAGTCTGGCACATGCAACTGTAAACACGATTACGTTGACCGCACCTAATGGCGGAGAATTCTGGCGAGGCACTAGCAATATTACATGGACAGCAAATGCGTCGTCGACCGACAGTATCTCGATTCTTCTTTCTAAAGACGGAGATACAAATCACTTCAATACTCTTATTGCAAACGGTATTACAGCAACGAACAACAATTATCCTTGGGTTACTACTCAGACTAGTGGTTTGCCACTAGCAGACGGAAGCACATATCGTATTGAGGTGACGGATGGATCTACAGGAATTGCTTACTCGAGCAATGTTTTCACTGTCGACAACACGGCACCAACTACAACGCTTGCAACGAGTACTATGCCTGACGGGCTCAGTGGTTGGTACAAGACAGCTCCAGTTATCACTCTCACGTGTACCGATAACTTGAGCGGATGTTCGAACATCAATTATGCTTGGTACAACGCGACTAGCGGTGCAGTTGTCGTGGCAACGACGACAACGACCGGAGCAGTTGTGGCGCCTCAAGGTGACAATCTTCTTGTCTATTACTCTGAAGACAATGCCGTCGATAAAGATGGTGCACATAACATCGAAGCAGCACACTCAGCAGAATTTAAGGTAGACACTGTCGCCCCGACAATCTCTTCGTACACACTGAATGGTACGACGAACGATGTGTACTTCAATCCCGCACATGCTTCCACGACTATCGCTCTCACTGCAAGCGAACCGGTAACGTGGAATACCGTACGTATAGAAAGCGTTTCCAGCCCATCGATTTATAGAGATTTCAACCCGAGTCTGGACGGACAGGCAACAACGACTGTCGTATGGGATGGGAAGATTCCAAGTAGCGGCCCGGTTGCTGCTGACGGAGCCTATCAGCTCTTCTATACCATCACCGATCTTGCCGGCAATAAGACAGGTCCTGTCGCTGGGCCGCTTACGCCAGCTCAGATCCACATCGATACGACAGCGCCGACCATGACGCTCACCTCGCCGGTAGCAGACGCGGTGTATAAGGGATCAGGTAACACGACGACGGACATGAGCGCGCTCAGCTTCACCTCAAGTGATACGAACCCGCTTACGTATACGTACTCTATCGATGGAGCGGCGACGACCTCGCCTGCCGCTGCGAACAATGATGGTACGACCGCATTGACGTCTGCAATATCGGGACTCTCTGACGGGCGCCATACAATTGTGGTGACAGTGACTGATGGCGCGGGCAATAGCGTCAGTTCTGCACCGGTCTCATTTGTCTTCGACAACAACAACACACTTACCGTGAGTGGGACACCTGCAGACCATGCCGACTTCAGCAGTATCGTCGGGGCGGTGGCCAAGGCGACGGCCGGGGATACGATCGATATCTTCCCAGGTACCTATACGGAGAATGTAAATGTAAATAAGTCGCTCACACTGCAGAGTCATTCGGGTGCAACAGGTACCACCATTCACGGCTTGGTATCGGTAGTGAGTGATGCCGTAACTGTGAAAAATCTGACACTCACTAACCCTTCTGGTAACTACGCAGTTACGATTGCTGGGAATAGCAACGTGTCTATTACTGGCAACACCGTGACAGATGTTGGTACGAGTGCGTCTGGCAATATTCACTCGATTATCTGGGAAGACGGAGCGTCTGATGCGTCCAGCCTGACTATTACAAAGAACACCATTACAAACATTGGAAACACTACAGTTGGTGGTTCTACTTCTGGTATTGGGATTCTCGACTCAAATGGGACAGCGATTCTTTCGTCAGTCACCATCGATGGGAATACAATCAATAATATAAATGCTCGTCCGGGAAAAGGTGCTTACGGAATGCTCCTTAATCATGCCACTTCAGGGATTGGAGCGGTGTCGGGCGCAACAATCTCAAATAATGTTATCTCCGGATTGACAGGAGGATGGGTAACGGCGATAGGTCTTGAGGGTAATACGCCGGGCGCTCTCGTGGAACACAACACTATCTCTGGACTCACCTCTGCTGCAACCGTTGGTGTGCACGTTGAACAAAATGCAGATGCCACATCGGTGACTATTCAGTACAACAGTTTTGCGAAAGATATCGTTGCGGGAGTGTTGAATAGTACTACGGCAACGACGACGGCAATTAATAACTGGTGGGGAAGTAAAGAGGGTCCAACGTACGCAGGTAATCCCCACGGCGATGGCGCTGGGGTGAGCAATTTCGTTTCCTTCGTGCCGTGGTGTACCGACGCATCGTGCGCAACGCTCGATAGCTCTGCGCCGACCGCCGTACTTACGGGCACACCAAATCTTCTCACCAACGCAACGACGATTAACGTCACTGTCGGAGCGACTGGCGATGTCGCGTACTACAGCTACCGGCTCGATGGTGGTGCGTGGAGCGCCGAGACGGGAGTGAGTACGACTATCGCCTCTTCAAGTCTTGCTGACGGTGCACACACTCTGGATGTTCTCGGGCGCGACCAGTCCGGTAATTGGCAGACTGTGCCGACGACGTACTCGTGGACGATCGATACTGTCCCGCCAGTAGTCGCCGAAGTGACACCAGTTACAACGCCGACGGCAACCACAACACCTTCGTATGTGTTTAGCACCACGAAGCTTGGTACGATCACCTACGGTGGTGGCTGCACCAGTACGCTCGCTCCAGCTGCGACGACGACGGGTGATGTCGCAATAACCTTCGATCATCTTGCGGACGGACTCTACAACGCCTGTACTATTACCGTGACAGATTCAGCAGGGAACGTAAGTAACGTACTTGCGGTGACACCATTCCGCATCGATACGACCGCTCCTGTTGTTGACGCAGGTTCGAATAAAAATGTGCATGCTCCAGTTCTGCAGCATGCCACGGCGACCGACACGGATGGTTCGGGGGTGGTCACGTATAGTTGGGCGCAACAGGGCGGTCCGGGTACAGTCACTTTCTCGCCAGGGAACGCGGCAGACACCACGATCTCAGCAAGTGCTGATGGCGTGTACACGCTTCGTCTCTTTGCGACTGATGCCGCTGGAAATGTCGGGCACGCTGATATGACGCTCACCTGGGATACGCACGCGCCAACAGTCACGGCTCCGGCAGCTATTACGATGGAGGCGACAGCAGCGCTTACGCCGCTCACGCTTACGCCGGCAACTGCAATTGACGCGCTTGATCCTGCGCCTGTAGTGACGAGTGATGCGCCTGCGACGTTCCCAGTGGGAATTACGACAGTTACCTGGACAGCGACTGACGCTGCCGGCAATAGTGCTACTGCCACGCAAACAGTCACGATTACCGACACAACGAAGCCTGTCATCGCTTCTCATAGTGACGAGACAGCTGAAGCGACGTCTGCCTCGGGGGCACAGGTAAGCTATACGCTTCCGGTTGCGACCGATATTGTTGACGGGACCGACACCGTAACCTGTCTCCCATCTTCCGGGTCACTCTTCCCGCTCGGGGTAACTACCGTGACGTGTACGGCCGCTGATGTGGCAGGGAATGCAGCGGTGCCAGTGACCTTTACAGTGACGGTCCACGACACGACTGCTCCAGTCATCGCTGCTCACGCAAATAAGCAAGTAGTAGCCGATCAGCTTGGTGGAGCAACGGTGACCTACACTGCGCCGGACACTACCGATGCGGTTGACGGTACACTTCCAGCCGATTGTCTTCCAGCTTCGGGAACAGTCTTCCCGATGGGGGCAACAACAGTAAACTGTACGAAGACGGATGCTGCCGGCAATATAGCGACACCAACATCGTTTACGGTAACGGTGGTCCCTGGAGCACTCACGCAGGTTGGTATCTCGGCAAGTCCGACAAGTCTTACTACGGCTGACACAAGCACTATCACGGTTGCTGCACAGGACCAGTACGGCAATACCATCACGACCGACAACTCGACCAAAGTCGTCCTCTCGACGGATGGTTCCGGGAGCCTCGGAGACACAATTCTGACGGTGGCAAATGGTGTACAAACGACAACACTCGCGAGCTCTCTCCCGGGCACTGTGCACGTGAATGCTGCAAGTGGTCTGCTTATCCCGAATGTCGTTGCGGTGACCTTTACGGGAGCGGCTGTGCCTGATACGACTCCGCCAGTAATTACGAATGTGCAGTCAACAAATATCAGCACGAGCACGGTGCAGATTACCTGGACGACGAATGAGAATGCGACATCGCAAGTCGCACACGGAACAACGTCTGGCTACGGCTCATCGACAGTGATTGATCCGACGCTCACAGCTTCCCATAGCGTCCTGTTGAGTGGTCTGACTCCAAACACGCAGTATCACTTCCGGGTGAAGTCTGCTGACGCTGCGACAAATCTCGCGACCTCGGGTGACAATACCTTCACCACGGTAGTCGACGATACTTCGGCAGTGCTTGCGGTGACGGGTATCGATGGCACGAAGACGTATGCAACAGCTGACAATACGTTCGACAACGGATTCCGATGGACCTTCCACATGACCGTGCCTACCGCAGAGACGCATCTTGCGATGAAGTTCTCTGACTTCGTGAGTGGAACAAATACGATTCCAGCAAGTAATCTCCGCTTCTACTCAGCGCAGTCGTCAGATGCTACTGCCTCGACGAGCGCGATGGCGATTACAGCTCCGAACACTTACAGCAACCCGATAACGCTCTCGTCTGACCTAAATCCAGTTGCGGCCGGTCGGCAGATCGAGGTGACCGTCGAAATGAGAGTTCCAACGGGTACTGCTGGTGGATCGTACTCGGCAAGCTATGGTGTCCAGTCTAACTAACGCTCTATGAACCGCTTCATTCTTGCTCTTACGTTTCTCTTCGCGCTCGCACCACTTGCGCACGCCTCTGAGGTGACCGGCACGCTCTCGACCGGTGTCTCGACCGGTGTCGAGGGTATTGTGGTGTCGCTGCCAACAGCGACACCAGGTGCCGGCACCTACACCACGACACAGAGCATCGTCTTGTCGGCGCTAGGTTCGACTTCCATCCATTACTTCTTAAACACCACCGACCTCGATAGTGCACTCACGTGTTCTTCGGGTTCGACGTATACAAGTCCGGTGACGATCAGCGGTTCTGGCCTCTTGCGGGCTGTTGCTTGTTACGGTTCTACCGCAAGTCCTGTTGCTGACTTCAGTTATGTTATTTCTACCGCAACGACACCAGCACCATCTTCTGGAGGTGGCGGTGGCGGCGGAGGTGGCGGAGGTGGCAGTAGTAGCAATGGAACCCCGACGCCTGGGAGCCCTCTTGTGGGCGACATCAATCTTGATGGCGTCGTCGATATTCTCGACTTCAATGCACTTTTGGTGCACTGGGGACAAGTTGGGACTGGCATCGCGGCTGACTTAAATAACGACGGCGTCGTCGATATTCTCGACTTCAACATGCTTATTATTCATATGAACTCATAATTATGTCCCGCATCTTCTCAGTAGTAGTGGTAGCTCTCGCATTTCTGCTTCCTGCTTCCTCGTTTGCCGCGACGGTGAATCTCTCGCCAACGGCCGTCTCGGTCACACCTGGAAAAGTATTTACGGTTACGCTTACCGCAGAGCCGGAGGGAACCAAGCTCTACACAGTTCGTTCAAATGTTTCATTTGATCCTGCTCTTGTGACGGTGACTAACTTCGCCTTTGCACCCAAGTGGCTCGCTCTCTCGACAACGGGGTATGATTCGATTGATAACGCGAGCGGTCTTCTTGTGAAGACAGCTGGCTATCCGGGAGGTATCACCGCACCAACCGTGTTCGGGACGATAACGTTTCGTGCGAAGACCGCGGGGACAGCACATATCGATGTGACAGGACAATCGATGTTGCTTGATGCAAATAGCAAAAATACGCTATCGGGTACGCAAGGTACAGCTCAGGTGATGATCGCTGTTCCGTCACCAGTAAAGACAGTAGCTGTGGTGAAGCCAGTCGTGCGAGTGGCGGTAGCGGCACCTGCGGTAGTCGCAACATCGACTCCTACCGTTGTGGCTTCTGGAACAGAGACTGTCGCACCGACAGCTGTAGCTATAGCTACGACATCAGCGCTTGCCGCAGCGGCAGCTTCAGGGTCCTCCTTTAGTTCGCTGCAGAGCATACTGCTCGGCCTTCTCGTTCTGGTGCTTATCGGAGGTGGCGTGTGGTGGTACCGACGCCGGACCGCATAGCATCGTTTCTTAATAACAAACGCGCCCGTCGCAGTGCGACGGGCGCGTTTGTGTAGGTATGGTGAGATAGTTTTATTGATTTGGGCGGAGCTGAATGAGATTTGCAGAGACGCTACCATCACTATTCGTCGTTCCTGAGACGAGAACAGTGGCACCGGCGGTAACGTCGGTCAGGGCGCCTTGGACGCTCTTTGAGACAGTCGTGTCGGGCGTGATGAGGACAACGTGCGAGCTTCCGTCACGGGTATTGAGAGTGAGGCTACCAGCATCTTTCGAGACGACGGTTCCGGCAAGGAACCCGGCACCGTTACGGCCACCGCCAAAGGCGCCTGCTGTCCGTACGTTTGGGCCACGTACTGCCGCAGCAGGAGCAGGATGCAGCAGATAGCCTGCGCCGAAGCCGATAATAAGGGCGATGATGCCGGTACCAAGTGCTGTTTTATTCATGGATGATTACTACAGGGTTATATGCTGCTAGTACGCGCGCGGTACGATTTCCATT
>JAKAIP010000013.1 GCA_021825025.1 bacterium | reverse complement strand
AGCTGACCCTGTCCTTCTCTTACACGTATTTCTATCTGCTGTTTTTCTTCTGCTTCTCCGCCGCGCTTACTCTCTTTTTCAGGGATTTGCCGCGCGCGCTTCTGCTTTCGTTCGCGCTCTGGCTCGTGTTCGTGCTCATCATTCCGCAGATCGGCGACACGATGGATCCCGACAACCAGGTCCCCGGCGGGTTCTTCGCCAGCATGCACACCACGCAGGACCAGCAAAGCGCCATCATCGCGCAATTCCAAAATTACGAAAATTTCCGAAACGCGCTAGAGGTCAGCTCCATCGAGAAGCACTACGAGCGCCTCGTGTTCGCTACGCTCGGCATCAAGGGCATGTACAACGACAAGCCGCTCGGCTACATCATGGGCGACAAGTGGCCGGATCTCGCGCTCTTGCTGGCCTTTTACGCCGCGGGAGTCGGCGCGGCGTTTCTGTTCGCAAGCAACAAACGCATCATGGCTTCATCGCCATGATGCGGTCGCGGCGATTATTAGCAGACATTAACAATCATTAATACACTTACTATGAACAAAACAGCATACATAATCGGAGGCGTCGTCATCGCGGTGGCAGCAATAGCGGTATTCGCATTGCATCTGGGCGGTTCAGCGCCGCAAACAGTCGCGACGAATGTACCGAGTACGCAGCCGTCGAACACGCAGCCATCTGCCACTTCCGGCGCGCCAACGACAAGCCAAACGGCAGGGGCGAATCCGGAAGACGTGGTACCCGGGCTGTACCCGAATCCGATCAAGAACACATCGACCAAGTCGGGGATTAAGCTCACTTCGATCATGGTCGAGAATAACGTCGATGCGGCGGGCAATGCCGTTAGCGACCACTTGCAGTTCACCATCAACAATCTGACCAATCAAACGCTCTCGAATCTCGAGACGTACTACACCATTACCGACACGGCCAATAGCAAGAAAGAGGGGTACTACAAGCCGCTCACGGGTATAACGATTCCGGCGCACGGCAGCGTTACGGTGCACTTCGACAACCAGTCCGGCTATGGGCACTTCCCGGCGAACATGCACGGCATTTACGGGACAGCGCTCGATCAGCTGAAGTTCTCGATCGAGGCGAGCGCGCCCGGCTACGCCGTCGCGACCGCGCAGGTGACAAAAGCGCCTGGCGGTGCGGAAGTCGTTGGGCAGTAAAGCGACGACGAGAGAAAAAAGAACAGGGCCGGTCCGCAGCGGAACCGGCCCTTGTTCGTTCTGGACGCACGCTTTACAAAATCTTTACAGTCCATAAGAGATTCTTACCGGTGAGGACTTCCGTCCTCTTTGCTTAGCCGCCTGAAATATTTGCGGCGAGTGCGTAAAGCGGTGCATCGACTGACCCCTCGGTGCGCCGCCTTACAATTATTCCTAAAATGCATTACTATCTCTAACCATATGCCAGCAGTAACGAGTGCGAATCCTAAACAGCCGAGCGCCATGGGGCCGTCAAAATGGCAACAAATGCTCAATAAGGTTCCGGAAGTCACCCTCTATTTTTGGATCATAAAAATTCTTTGCACGACCGTGGGCGAGACCGCGGCCGATTATTTGAATACGACGCTTGGCTTTGGACTCAATGGTACAAGCGTGGTAATGGGGGCCATCCTCATCGTAATTCTCTTCTTCCAGTTCCGAGCAAAAAGGTACGTTCCCTCGATCTACTGGCTTGCCGTCGTGTTCATTAGCGTCGTCGGCACGCTCATCACAGACAACCTCACCGATAACCTCGGCGTATCGCTCACAACTACCACCACGGTTTTCGCGATTCTCCTTGCAATCACGTTTGCCGTGTGGCTTGCGTTCGAGAAAACGCTCTCCATTCACACTATCTTCTCGAAACGGCGCGAAGCGTTCTACTGGCTCGCGATCCTCTTCACCTTCGCTCTCGGCACCGCTGCAGGCGATCTGGTAGCCGAGAAGCTCAACTTGGGCTATCTCACCGCGCTCCTCATCTTCGCCGGCATCATCGCGGCAATTACCGCGGCGCACTACATCGCCAAAGGCGTTCTCGGCATTGAGCATCGGCATGCATCGTCGAACGCCGTGCTTGCATTCTGGCTCGCGTACATCATGACCCGACCCCTGGGTGCCTCGATCGGCGACTATCTTTCGCAGGCGCAGACCGATGGAGGCTTAGGTCTCGGCACAACTACGACCAGTTTCATCTTCCTGGGCGCTATCCTTGCCTTGGTTGTCTTCCTGTCGTTGACCAAGCGAGACGTAATCACTGCCGAGACGGTCAAGGATGATTTGGAAGAACAAAAAAGAGAGCACGTCCCGATGTCGGAGTAATATGCGGCAAGGTTTGAGAAAAGTCCCGCAAATCACGGCGTTCTTCTGGATCGTCAAAGTGCTCACGACAGCACTTGGCGAGAGTACATCGGATTATTTGGTCTACTCTATCAACCCATACATCGCGGTCGGCATCGGCTTCCTCGCGTTCGCGGCAGCACTCGCACTGCAATTCTGGTGGCCGAAGTACAACGCATGGGTATACTGGCTCGCCGTCACTATGGTCGCAATCTTCGGTACGATGGGGGCCGACGTGCTGCACATCGTCATCGGCATACCGTATCTCTACACGACCATCTTTTTCGCGATCTCGCTTGGCGTCATTTTCATTCTCTGGTACACAGTCGAGAAAACGCTTTCTATTCACAGCATCAATACGCCTCGCCGCGAGCTCTGGTATTGGCTCACCGTATGTGCGACGTTCGCGCTCGGCACCGCGTGGGGCGACATGATGGCATTTACCCTCAACCTAGGGTTTCTCTCTGCAGGTCTCTCATTCGCTGCCCTCATCGCGCTCGTTGCTGTCCTCCACTACGCCGCCAAAGGTTGGTTCGCGGAGCACCACGAGCATCTTACACGCAACGCCGTGCTCGCGTTCTGGCTCGCGTATATTTTCACGCGCCCCTTGGGCGCATCGTTCGCCGACTGGTTCGGCAAGGCGACATCAGTGGGTGGCCTTGGATGGGGTGATGGGATCGTAAGCCTAACTCTCACCGTGCTGCTTATCGGATTCGTATGGTATCTCTCGGCCACTCGCGTTGATGTTGACCGCTCGCATGTCGGGTAGCTTTCTGGGCACCATTGTCCTATCATCGGAAAGCTGAGCCAAGCTAGTGCTGGATTTTGGTATGCAAAACTGAAAGCGCAGTTAGGGCACAGTCCTAGGTGATGCCGTTCCTTTTTCAAGATTCGCTCTCCTGCCGTAGCCGCTCGTGCTTCTTAATTCTCAACCATAATCAGATCACAGCTGCTCGCCGTTGATCCCGGAGATATGCGCCGCTGGCCCGGTGACCGGAGTCGTCGTACTTAGGTAGACGTCGACCTGAAACGTACCGCCAGCAGGTATCGAGATATTGGGCACACCTGAGGGTTTCCATGTCTTTGTCACAGCACTCGGCCAGTCAAGGTTTGGGCGCGCTGCCTGCAAACTTGCCTCTTCAGATGGCGAGAACCATGTGTAATCGCCGAGAAGCCATGGGTTTCCGTTTGAGTTGACCTGTACGTTTGATATAGCGCTTGCCGGCACATCGATAGTCAGGGTGATGCTGTTGAGTGTCGTCGCATCACCGGGGTTCGTGATCGTGAAGCGGTCGTCAATGGTAGAGCCGTCTGCTCTCAAGGTGGGCTGGCCCGCGCTTGCAGTCATGTGTGGCGCTGGAAGCACGACAGGTGCCGTGGCGGCCGCTGCGGGGCTGTTCGTGTTGAATGTGCTGCTCGTTTTTTGGTCCTGCGTTCCGCCAGAGGATATCGATGTCTGAACTATAGCAATCGAGGAGCTGGGAGGATTGTTTTCAGTATGCGTTTGTGTGGGAGCAGTTGTGTTTGGTGAAGGTGCTGCACTGATAATGTCGCCGAGTGAATCAACGACCGTTCCATTTGGCAGGGTGAAATATTTGTTGATGCCGGTCGCCGTTGCCGTGACAAGACTGGTTGTGGCTTGCGAGGAGAGCGAGAGTGTCGCTTGGCTAATCGCCTGTTGAGCTACCGCGATGGCGTTATCACGAAAGCTTTGCGGAAGGTTAGTTGCCGACTGCGCGGCGGTTAGTAATAAAAGCGCGGACTGAAGCAATGCGACGATTGCGGTTAGCGACATAGCATTTTTCAACTCATGAGCCGATAAATGCCAGCGCGGAGGCAACACAGAACCCCGCGCCAGCTAGGCCTTTCGGCCCCATGCCGGTTTCCCGACATGACCCATCCCTGAGTTGCTGAACGCGGGGTTCAGTAACAGGGATGGGATTTTTGCAACCATGCCGCCAGAGAATCCAGCGGTTTAGGTCACTGCCCTTGCGGGCTTTTATTCAGTGCCGATTATTGCTCGGCTTATTTCAATGTTAGCATCGGCGGCGAACAAGTACCACTCTTTTTGCTAGCGGCGGCGATGAGGCCTAGAATGGAGCGATGACGGAGACGCGAAGCATGGAAGCCAAGAAACTCGAGCTCATCCGTGATCTGGTCGAGCAGCGCATTGCTGGAGGTAAAACTGCGCGGATTTATTTTCCATACACCACTTTACTGGCGAGCAGCCGATGATTTTCACGATCGCGGCGATCCCTTAAGGGGCACTACATCTATATGAGCCAAGAAGAAAAAGTCGGGATCGAGATCTGGCTGATGTTGCAGCAGCTACGAGAAGATCGCTTGCTAACGCCGGAAAACGAAGACCTCGTTTACGAGGTGCAAACCGCTGGCAGAGATCCTCGGTATCCCAATGTCAGCAATCAGCAGAAAATAATGGAGATGCTGGAGAGCCGAGGCGTTGTTAAAGAAAAACGCCGTAACTTCTTCACTCGGCATGGCGGTGGTATCGAAGTGCCAGGATTGGAAATCTTCGATCTTACTCCGCGAGCCATAGTGGTTGAGCTGATACCGCCGAAGTTTGATGAAATATATGACGAGTACTCTAAGTATGCACCCGGGACTTCCGGTGGCCCGGACAGAGTCGACGTTTTCAGGGTCAACCTGAAAGATCGAGAAGTGCGCGTGAACGAATTCGTACTAAGCAGACCTCATGCGGTTGGCCGAAATATGGATTTTATGGAATTCATTCTCAATAGTCCGACTGGCGAGATCAACCGTGAAGATTTACCCGGTCAGCTCCGTGACGACCTCACAGGAACCAAGTTCACAAAGTTGCTAAATGGACTCGGTTTCACCGGCCCTATTCTGAGGGCATTTTTCCCGCGCCGCAGCGAGGATAGTCTCACGTTTCTGCGAGAGGTTTCGAGCGCCCAACTTAAAGAAAGGAACCAGCGGGCGGACACTTTGCTACAGGCTCTCAAACTCGCTCATATAAAAAATAATCCGGAATAAATCCCGCGCAGTCCGATTTAGTCCGAAATTCGATTGTACTTTTTCGGATTTTCTATCCTTACCCTTATTAGCAGGGAAAGTTTGGTTAGTTGGAAAAATATGGATCATGAATCTATCGACGAAGACGGACTCAAGGGAGCCGAGGAAGCGTATCTGAAAATTACTCCTGAGCGCTGGGCTGAAATAGACGCGATGGCTGCCAGCGCGGCAGAACGAATGGAGTTGGAGAATCTCGTGCCGATCGACAATCGTAGCGAAAAGTACATCGAGCGATGTTACCCGATAGCCGTGCTCTACGGCCGCTCCGATATTCAAGAGCTGGCGGAAACGTATCACGACGCTCACCTCACCGAGGAAGAGATCGAGAAAGTACGAGACCAGTTTTTTGACGATTTTCCTCTCGAGTTCGAGTTCGGTATCAGGGCCGCCATCGAGGCCGTACTCGAAGAAAGGATTCCAAGAAATTTCGAGACAACAAGTTGAACGCCTATGATCGACAAAGTGCAATTTCGCATTGATGTAAGGAGGTTTGCGGTTGGTAGCCGTGCACCATTCATACCAGTGTTCTCAAAACGCAAATACGAGGAGCTTTCAGAAGCAGAAAAAGCGCGCGTGAACTTCAAGATTCCCTATCTCCGCAAGTTTACTCTACACCCAGAGAAAGATGAAGGCAGCAGAGCTGCAATCAGCGTCGAGATTTATGAAAAGCTGAATCGAGAACGACGGACCGTCGAGTACGAGATGGTAGTGCAGACGTCCCCCACAAAGCTACTTCTCGCAAACAATCTGACGGAGCTTTCCGGATCTGACGGCCCGGCTGTTTTTGAGAGATTGAGGCAACGGCTGGGCGAGTACGGCATCATGGTGACAACAGCGGCAATTGCTACGGCCCCGCTCTCAGTCTGCCACTTTGCAAAAAACATACCTCTGCCCCCTGACCTTAAAGTGCAGTCCATCATCAAGACGCTCTCGAAGCTCGACATGGGCAAGGCATATGATGTGAACGAGGACGAGCAAATCAATAAGGTTCGCAATAGGAACAACGGCCGTTCGGTCAGGCTCGCGTGCGGCGTCAGGGAGTGGTCGTTCTACGACAAGGTCGACGAAATGCGCTGCAAAACGAAGCGAGGCGCGGCGGGCCGCCAAACGCCCTACGAAAAGGATATGGTTGAACTATACGGGCTCGGTGGTATCGAAGTTTTCCGCATGGAATACCGCCTGAATAAGGGGCAGACGATTAAGAGTGAGTTCAACACACTGCTCGGCCGGCCATGCGATACGCCAGTAATCCTCGAGGACGTATTTACCGAGACGCTCTGGAAAACCGTGCTTAATAATGCGTGGAAAAAACTGACGAATCGGCCTGATAATCAGCTCGCACTTTTTTCACCCGATCGCAAACTCGATTTATACCACCACATTTTACGGAAGGCCGAAATACGAGATAAAAGTGCCCACAGCTTGAACCAAGCACTCTGGAGCTATGGACTGGCCACAACGATCATTGATCATGGGGTAAAAACTGTTCGACATGGCTTCAATCTCATCTGGTCTGGCAAAGCTGTTGAGCGGTTCGAGGAGAAAATAAGAACGGCAGCGGAGCTGGCCGAGGGAATTCCACCTTCAGTCGATGGGATCGTTTTCATTACACGAGCACTTGAGCAATTCCAGCGTGTGACGTTGGACTCACTGAAATATGGCTCTTTCTAAAGCAAAATCCTGCGTCCGCAGCATGGGAATAACGCCCTTTACTGTTCCCGGTATTAACGCCATTGTGTCCCGTAGATTGTCTGCCGGCACACGCCGCGCCTGTATTGCTCTTTGACAATATGCCGACCGAAACCGCTCAGCTAATCGAATTGCTTACCATCGCGGAGGTCGCGGAGCTCTTGAGAGTGTCCGTGTCCGCGGTGCGCCGCCTACAGCAAGGGAGACACCTCCCATTCCTAAAGATAGGGGGCAGCATCCGGTTCGCCAAAGACGACATAGTGTCGTACTTGGCGAGGCACCGAGTGGAGGCGATCGGCCAATAAAGTTATGGCAGTACGAAAAATAAAAAGTTCATGGTGGGTGGACTTCAGGTTCAATCACCAAAGATACCGAATGCGGAGCCCGGAAAACTCGAAAGCGGGAGCCGAGGCGTACGAAGCCGTATTGCGGCAGAAAGTGACGCGCGGCGAAAGCATAAACGCGGACACAGGTTTACCGCAGCAGCAGACCTTCGAAGCGTTCGCTTGGAGGTGGTACGAGACATATGTGATCCCGAACAACAAGTACTTGGAGCAGAGAGCAAAAAAGTACATCCTCCAATCTTCCTTGATTCCGTTCTTTGGAAAGTTTCGTGTCGAGGAGATCACGACGCACCACGTCGAGCAGTACAAGGCCCAAGCTTTGAAGCAAGAGCTGTCTAGGAAGACCATTAACAATTATCTGGCAGTGCTCAGTAAGTGTGTGCGAACTGCCTACGACTGGCAAAAGCTGTCCGGAATCCCGCCTAAAGTTGTCTGGCTGAAAGTCCCGCCGCCGCAGACAGACTTCCTATCGGCAGATGAATGCGAACTTCTGCTGTCCAAGGCAGACGGCGCGATCCGGGAAATGATACTGACCGCTCTGCGGACGGGCATGCGGCATGGAGAGCTCGCAGGGCTCCAATGGTCGTCGATCGACTGGCAAAACAGGAGAATAAACGTCCGACACACGAGGTGTCCGCGCACCGGTGAACTGCGATCGCCAAAAAGCAACCGCGAACGCCACATTCCGATGGACGTCGATGTGTACGAGATGCTCTTCAAGAGAAAGCAGAGTACCGGGTATGTGTTCTTGGATACAGACGGGATACCGTTCCCGGCCCATCGTCTTCTCAGACAACTGCGGGAGGTTCGGTACCGTGCGGGGCTTCGGCCTTTGCGCTGGCATACGCTCCGACACACGTTCGCATCACATCTCGCCATGAATGGCGTCCCCCTGAACATCGTGCAGGCACTTCTCGGACATTCCACGATCACCATGACGATGCGCTACGCGCACGTAGCGCCTTCAGCGCTGCAGTCTGCGATCGAATTGTTGAACCCCAGAACGGCAATCTCATCGGATTTTGGGCAACCGGTGGGCAACCGGTGGCAAGAGGCACAGCAAAAAGAAAACGCTCAGAGAAACTGAGCTCCTGAAAAAGCAAGGGCACAAGCCACAGAATGAAACACAATGCTTATGTGTTCCGTAAAAACGATTTGCGGAGAGGGAGGGATTCGAACCCTCGGTGCGGTTTTACCCGCACAACAAGTTAGCAACCTGCCGGTTTAAGCCACTCACCCACCTCTCCGTACGGAGAACCTTACCAGATTTAGTGAGCGAGAG
>JAKAIP010000012.1 GCA_021825025.1 bacterium | reverse complement strand
GTCATCTTAGACCAGCTGGCGATTCGTCATCTGCGACGTCGGACATGGTTCACGTTTGGGCGGTCTCGTATACGGATAAGAACAGTGTTGAGGGTGGTTTGACGCCAGGTAAGTCCGACTTTGACGCCGCCATCGCCAACTCACAGATCACGGCCGTGCAAAACGGTCTCGATAAGGCGAAGGCTGGCGATCTCGTGATACTACGGGGACCAAATCGTGTTGCATTCGCTACCATCACGGCTGTCAGATCGCTCATCGTTGCTGCCGGCAGTAAGAAGACTCGGACTGTGATGGACGTCGTGTACATGTCGATTCCTGGCGGGTTGTCGTCCAAGGACGGCAAATTGCCTATCTTGATCACGACGGATAAGTATAGGGAGGTGATTATTGCGTTGTTCGATGGCCGAGAGGATCGAGATTGGATCGGCAATCCACGCTTCACCGGCGCGAACAAATATGACAAAGAAAGACACCAGCTGATAGCTCACATACTAGGTAGTGCGTAGCGGACGAATGTATAAAACTATACATCCCCTTGATAGCCACTCCTGTATATCCATATGTCATCCGCACCATCGTCTATTGGTGGAAGCGACTGCAGGATTGCCTTTTCTCGATCCGATAGACAACCGCACAATCCCTCTTGTGTCCTCTTATGCACAAACGTCGTGAGCGCCTCCACGTAAAAGTATCCGTAGCGACCGAGAACTTTTTTCTCTAGCTGCGTCGGATATGGCATTCTTCCTCCGTTCTCCAACGAATCCTTTATGAGCACTGCTACTACGTCCTCTTCCGAGCTTTCCAATCTTTTCTTCCAGTGCATCCTCCTCGCGATTTCGGGGTCAAAATCGGCATCGGGCAGGTACCTCCGAACTCTACTGGATATGTACTCATTGTCTCCCCACGGCGCTTCTCCCATTGCACCAAGAAATGTGCTAATCATGGACACCGGAACGCAACTCCTCGGAAAAAGCTCGGCATTAAAGCAAAACGTGTCGCCTTTCTCGATTCCCTTTGAACATAGCCTTTCGAGCAGTTCACCTCGATCACCAGTGATGTTGATGCAGAGGCATCGTAGAATGAACCTAAGTTCAGAAGTCGTCGTCTCATCGGGATCAAAGTGTATCGTCTCACGTCCTATCCTTCTTGCCCGCACACGACTAAATGATTCCTCAAAACTCCAGCTCATTTTAGGGACGTTCTCTGGCTGCGCCATGTCATCGACCGCCTCGTTGCCCACGCCTACGACAAGAACGAGTGATGAGGATACCGAATCGTCATCGGGACCGTCGACTCTAACCGATAGGATCCTCTATGAACACAGAATCAAGCTCTGCGGTTCCAACGATGAGAAAGAGCTGGCCATCGGAGCCTCCGCCATCTGCGACGCCATAGATCGCGTCAATGCATTGATCACGAAGTATGGCGATGAAGCGAAATTCGTCATCGCGCGAACGTTGAGGTACAGGGCGGAAGACGATTTCGAGCGTGAGGAGTACCAGAGAGCACTGGAACACTACTTCTTGTCGCTGGAGTTCCATAACTACTACATCGATGCTCGGCACCGAATGCGAGTGCGACCCGTGAAGCGGGTCGCACGAATGCAACCAAGGGGTGCATTGGACACGTATATGCATTCTTAACAATTGGTGAAACGGACGGGACGAAGAAGCTCGATTATCTTCAGAAGGCGCGACACTATTGTGAACTCGCGGCAAGAAACATCAAGTGCTCAAACAAGGTGAGAACACTTCTTTCTCTTATCGACAAAGAGATAGTGTCCCTTAATGCCAACATAGAAGAGCTTTCGGATGACGTACACAATGACGCGTTGGGAGATGACATAGAAGGCTTTGAGGATGAATTCCGAGGAGATCCCTGGGATCCCAAGAAAATCAAGAAATGGGACGAAGAGGTTTTGAACACCGCGTCGGATACTAAAAAAGCATAAACGGTCGCGTATCCCATCAGTATTCCATGTAGATCTTGTAGCACTCGATACAGCGGGGTCGGCCTCGTGGGCTAGCTCCCAGACAATCGCAGCACCTACCACGAAGTGTTTCCATAGCCCATCGTCTTTCTACCGCTGGAAACGATGACAAACCCTCCGTTCCAGCGTGGCCAGCGAGGAAGGCAACATACTCACGATCCCGTCGAAGGAGCATTGTGGCTGGTATGCCAGCCCATTTGCCTGTGCTGATGATAATGGAATTTTCTCGGAGACATCTCTTGTATTCTTCCGCGTCAGCGTAGGAGACGCCCAGTTCGTCGGCTTTGCTCCGGATGAATCGCATCACTTCTCTCGTGAGTCTGCCATATGGTGTCTTTGAGCTTGTGGTCGTAATCGTTCTCGACATTCGTTCACATAGAGCGAGGTTAACATCGGTTTCATGGCAGTTGGAACATTTGAGTTCGGAGATATGCTTGGCCACGATATCATACTCGTTGCGAGCAATTGAGGCTATCACTTCAGATGCGTTTACCTCGCACCAACGTTTTAAGTGTTCATCCATATCCTTGGCTTTCTGTGGCGACACTGCGTGTGTCTGATAGACCTCGATGGCTTGATCGACGCGTCCATCTTTTGTGCTGATGCCGATGTCGAAACGATATTGTCTGTCTTCGATGGACCAAGTTGCTTCCTGTGCATATGTTCCCTCGAATGGGATAAGCAGACGTCTCCCACAATGGCATCTGGTGAAGAACTTCAGTTTCTTCTGATGTTGAACGATGAGGCCTTTGGCGACTTTGTGCGCGACTGTCTCGCCATTGCACTCGCTATCTGGTTTATGGCGGAAGTGCGATCGCGACCTTTCACATTCCCGAACGAAGCTAATCTCTTCGTCGCAGCCTGGACATACGAACTTACCGATCGTCTTAACGACTTCATCACGTGTTGCGTCCGAGCCAATCTTGTCTTGAACCTGAACTGGGGAAACGTATGTTCCGTCCGTCAGTTTAGCAAATTCGACCGTGCGTGGCACAGCGGAGCGAGCTACCGATGGATTCGTCGGAGTAAGCGGCTTGTTTGACATTTTACGTTGTCGGACGTTCATTGGTTGCCGTGCGGGTTTTTATAGTCCACCTCGTTTGAAACGTAAACGAATGTAGCGCCAGTCGGTACTACGCGGCTCGCGATACACGCAAGTGCCCATCCATGGATATCGGAAACCCCTTGCGTTCCCTACCGCAGCGACCCAACGTCCGCACCCGCCGAAAACGCAGCCGGTCGAGGATGCTCGAAAGGAGTACATTATCTTCATTGAGGGAATCCTAAGGAAGTATGGAACCACCGGTCCGGGAATACCATTTGAGGAGACCATGATGATCGAGATCTACGGCGACAAAGCTCTATTCTTCACCAAAAGAGGAGACAGGTGGGTGTTCACTATTATTAAACAGAGAACGATTCCACATCCCATCGAGAATGCGACAGTATATCTTATACATCTCGGACAGTGCCCGCGTGCGCTTTCGGCATAGGCTCTAGCTACACATAGGCACGATGCCGTCTTTCGTGTGGGCGAGCTTTACGACGGCTAATGGCATATAATGAGGAAGGTGCGAGGCCTACTCGTATAGCTGTTTGAAGCGCACTAGTGTACATCTCGACGCGATGGCCGGCGTCGGATGAATCGCACCCGGAAGACGATATATTCTGCTATCCTTGGAAGCGCCAACCATACATGAGCAATTTCCCGTGCACGTGTAAGACGAAGCTTTGGTAAAGCACGATTGGCAAACCATGAGTACGACCGACGCGTTCGTCTCGGCATCGATGACTGCTAGATTGAAGTCCTTCCTGTTGATTCCACAGATGTCGCACATTTTAATTGTGCGCGTCCTTGAGCTACTCGCCCGAGAGGACAGTGGTCCGCCAAAATGACCATCGATGTGCTGTATGAGTATCTCCGAACGATGAATTTCTACGAGTGCGGAAAGAAAGAACGGCTGAGAATTCTTCGGGAGAACGAAATCTCGCGCCCGAACTCGGACGAGGAACTAACGGATATGTACAAGTGTATGACCGGTCTGGCGGACTACGTTTTGATGAAGGCAAGGCACCGATATCCGACTGAACTATCATGCGTCTTCACGCCAGGACTGAGACCCGAAATAACCGCATGGGTAAATGAAGGACTATCGGGACCATATTTTATGCGGACATTATCTCGCGAGCAATTCAAGATCGCACTACGTGTTGTTTCGCTCTCATTCGAGCGCTACTGCGACATACCATTCGGTCGAGCCATCCTGGAGGCATACGAAGGGAGAACTTGCGGCAGAAGCACTCAAACGGATGCTTCCATCGTACAAATATCGGACACTATCGTGCGTCCTCGATCGACAACATGTGGGACTCAGGTATGTCAAGAATGCATCACGCACGTTTGCTCAAGTCATGAACGACCCGGTCTCGGGGAAGCATGGATTGCATTAGCTCGTGAGAAGAAGCATGCCGAGAACGAACTGTATATGGAACGTTTTCTTTTCGAGGAAGAACGAGGGCGCAACTTGGTTCTGCAGGATGAATACATAAGGATGGCTTGGCTTATCGAGATCGATGAGCAGGAACGTCATGCCATCAGATCGCGAGAAATCACCGCTATTGACTTCGCAATACTCAAGAAGGAACGCGAAGACTTCGAAGCGGAGAAAATAAGGCATCGTACGCTAACCGACGATCGCGCGCTCCACACTGAGAAGCAAGATGCGCACAGAGACGAAACTTCTTCCGATGATCACTCCGGTGGCGAACAAGCGCAACGCCCTCACCTTTCCGCGGATGCCCAAGAATGGAAACCACGGACGACAGATCGCTTCCTACCGCCGGCAATGCCAGCCCTAGCTACGCCATCTCAGCCCCACCGTGGAGAAACCACTGCTGCAAAGCGGAATCCACACTTTGACCCAAGTAGGCCCCGCTCGGTAGTCGTCCCACCATATCTGTCCCACACTCAGTTGACTCCGCCATATCCGCATCCGTCGCACACACGACTGACTCCACCGTATCCATATCTGCCGTACACGCAGCCAGCTTCTCTTTTTCAGGCGCGCTACGGGTGGTCTTATGTTCCCCATTGACGGCATACCAGTCGGTGCATGTAGGCGGGAAAATGGCAACATCTGGATTCGGATACGTGTACTGTATGTCAAACGCCGCAATGCCCGACATCTATAAGGTGGGGATGACGGAAAGGGATCCATCAGAGAGACTCAAAGAAGCCAATGACAACGGCACATGGGGACCGCCGTTGCCCTACGTCATAGAGTTCGCCAGGAAAGTCCACAACTATGCTGAAAAGGAGAAGATACTACATAAACTCATGCATGAAGAAAGAATAAATGGGAGAAAGGAGTTCTTCAAAAAGAACAAGGAGTATATCAGGCTATTGTTCGCGCTGATGGATGGAGAATGGTGGTATCAGCGCGAACCGGAAGCTGACACATGCAGGAGTGCTTCTCCGCAGGCGCAGACTATCCCCGGAGCTATTGCACTTCTGGGTATTCCACGTATTGATACGTCGCGTGGCAACAGTCCGAGCGAATGTGCGTCGGTGACGCCGAGGTCGACGACATCTGAGAATGAGCGAAAGCGATTGAAAGACTACTTTACGCATGGCATGAAGATACGGAACATCCTAAAGGGAAGTACACTTGTCGGCGTGTATGACGGTCGATGCGAGAGAATAGTGGTCGATGTGCATCGCTTCGGAAGCATTCATGAGTTCGTGCATCATCACGAGGCGTTGCAGCATGCTAAAGTGGCGCATGTCGGACATTGGAAGCTGTGTTCGTGTGAGGTGAATGGGCAATGGGTTCTCGCTGATGACCTGCCAAAAGTACGTTAGCGTATATGAAATATACGTTTGCTTTTAGGCGTTCTTGTCTTTCGGTTGGACCCGATGGACGGCATAGAAGTGGTGTTCTTTGAGGTTTATGTACAGGGTGATGCCGCCATAATCGCCTATCAGAAGAAGTCCCTCCGTGGGTCCCGAGATGGAGGTGGGTCTCATTCCGATATATGTAAACGCTTCCATGAGGTCGGTCCCTCCGACTTTTGCTTTGTAGTTAGCGATCACTTTGGCGACGGACGCTTTGAGACGTTCGACAGCCTCCACTTTGCTCATGCGTGTTTTATTGATGAGTGGTTCTTGTTCATTCATTTTATGGTAAAATGTTGTCCGCTGAAACATTCTTCATCGTGATTGGCGTCTTATTTCTCGCCATCATAGTCTTCATCACCCTCTTGATGACCCTAGAAGATCACGATTCGGCTAGGATTATGGGGTATATAGCCATTGTTGCCGCCGGTATCGGGCTCAGCATAGTCTTGATTCTTTATGTAAAGATGAAATGCTGTGATGATGATAGCACAGACGTAGACGCAACTGGCTTGCAGGAGACCACGGATGAAATTGACTCCAGAATAGGTACTGAACCACTGCCTGACGACCGGATACGTACGCTGGATGACTAGAGACCAAGCGCGAACGCCGACGACATCGAATGAAACCGCATTCGGCCAAAATGAGCGTTCAGGCATTCCACAGATTTCTTGGGAGCAAGGCATTGGAGATATGCATGCAGAGAGACGACTTCGCGCAGATCGATACTATTGTCGCCAGTCATGGCCTAACAATGGCGTCGGCGAGGGCACACTTGGCGATCAAGTTGGACACCGAAAGACTGGACGCAGAAAGCCATCGCAACTACATGGCTGCGATCTTCGCGATCATCGTGTGCTTCTCCGCGATTCTCTACAACATCGGTCAGATTATGCAAGTTAGCGGATTGGATCCGATCTACATCAACTCGGTTTACGTCACGGGTGTCATTCTTGGCGCAGGCCAGATCTTTAGCACCTACCGCGCCTACCAAGCGGCGATCAGCGACATCCAATCGATACCTTTCCGCAAACTGTACATTCACCTCAAATGCTACGAGGCCATCGACACCGCGCCCGACGCCGTGTCCGCCATATCACCAGCATGATCACGTATATATTATACGTTCAGGTGGGCTCGTAAGTTGTACCAAGATAGACGAAACCGCCGGCTGCCAGAAAGAGAACAATCGTCGTCGGCTGAATGACAGAAATCGCAGCCGTCTCAGCAATCTCCATGCCATGGTGATAAACGAAATCAGCGGACACATCGACCACGTGCGAGATGTCGTGAACACCCACCGATAGCACAGTGGCTGACTTGGTGGCCACATCCTTGAGCGCAGAGACGAAATCTCTGATAGCAGTGTCGACGTGGTCGCCGACGTCTTTGACAACAGGTCCAAGCTTACTTTCGACGTGCTCAATAGCGTCTTTGCTATCGGTGAGGATCACTTTAAGGGCATCACGGAAGCGATCGAAGAGTGATTGGACGTCAGCGACCAGCGTGGTCAACATGGTCTCGATTTTGTTCTTGAATGCCGTCGCCTCGCCACCAGCATGGCCGGCGTTGAATTTCTTCGCCTGCAGCCTAGTTTTGATGGCTTGGATAGCATTTGAGATACGCGTCCGGATGCCCGTGAAAATTTCTTGCGAGGTGGTCTTGATGTCGCTAGCGATGCGCCCACCAATGGATTTCATCGATGCCAGGGCATCATCCACAAGTTTGCCGAAATCGTCTATCATCTTCTCAAACGCATTAATGACGACCTGGATGATGGATGTCATTTTCCGCAGACCCGGAACACGCTTCGATCGCGACCCGACGGCAACCGTCGACAACGGGCCCATTGCGAGCAACCATCGACCACACCCAATGCTTCGCAGCAGTACGTCGACACCGGACATCGAAAACGTCGACCCCACCGTCGATTTCGGATAGCGAAAACGTCGGCCTTACCGTCGATTTCGGATAGCGGAAACGTTGGCCTTACCGTCGATTTCGGATAGCGGAAATGTCGGCCTTACCGTCGATTTCGGATAGCGAAAACGTCGGCCTTACCGTCGATTTCGGACATCGAACGTCGACTCGACGGGTCGGCGATGATGTATATGTTATACGTTTACGTGTGTTAAGTTGATTGCGGGCGATACTCAAAAAGTTTACGCGCGTTTGGGCGGACGTCGTTTGTAGTTAGGAAGCCTTCTTTGAGTAGGTGCTTTGCGTGGGCCGTGGCTTCGGCGAAGAGCATGTTGTTGTACGGAATGTGGACTTCTGGATCATTGAGGTCAATAAAGGAGTCTTTGCCAAACGTTAAGCGTACCTGAATGGGAACATCGAGCAATAACTCCAGCATGCACATCGTCAGCTCGGTCATGTTGGTGGCTTTCTGGAAAACGAGGCGCATAATCGGTGGCCACTCGATGGCTTTCTCCTCAGCGAGATGAATCCTAGCCTGTGCATAGCGAACAATGTCGTTGGGCGTGAGAACCTTCAAAGCTGGCTTTCCCGAGTACACAGAATGCTCTTTCGTTGGCAATGGCGCTTGATTATCGAGCTCCGGTATGTCCTCTCCTGCGTATTCATCATCTGATTCCATTTTAGTATTAAAGTCGGCGCACACGTGTTCCTTATTGCATATATCGGCCAATGATGGCGAGCGAATGGCCCTTCATGCGATCTTTGTTAGCGAATAGGCATCGGATGCGCGTCGTCGAGAACTTTGATGGCAGCACTGTGGATGGCGTCTCGTTCACTTGCGCTAGCCCGGGTGTTCTCGATCCCGTGAAGTCATTGAACAGGGTGTCGTCATCGGTGTCCACAAACATACCGATGTCCTCAGTTTCATCTGAATACACCAAGTAATCGGTGAACGCATCCTGCTCATGCACGCAGTAGCACACCACGCCACATGAGGGCGAACACATCAACGTATGCACTTTGCCAACGACATGAATACGACACGTCAGCGATTTCTCGCGATTGTGCACAAATACCTTGCCACAGTTGGCTATGTAGAGGTCGACGGCGACGTCGTCGTCCGGCCGACCACCTTCATTCCAAATGTAGACATTGTAGAGGTCGGTGAACGAGTACTTTCCGCCTCCACGTATGACGAAGTTCT
>JAKAIP010000011.1 GCA_021825025.1 bacterium | reverse complement strand
ATCTACATCTTAGGATTTATTCATACCGCAGGGCGTCAATGGGATTAAGAGAAGCAGCACGTCGCGCCGGATACCAGCCGAAGACAATACCGATTGCGGTTGAGACGCCAAAGGCAAGCAGAATCGATGGAAGGGTCACCTCGGCACTCACAATACCGAAGGATGTAACAAGGTACGCTGCGGACCAACCAAGCGCGACACCGAGTACGCCACCGACAAGGGTGAGTGCGATCGCTTCAGTGAGGAATTGAGTATTGATATCTCCCCGAGTCGCGCCGATCGCTTTGCGGAGGCCAATCTCGCGCATACGTTCCGTCACGTTGGTGAGCATCATATTCATAATGCCGATACCGCCGACAATAAGTGAGATGCCAGCAACTGCGGCGAGCAGAATCGTGAAAGTCGAAGTGACACTGGATGCGGCCGATACAATGTCGGCCTGATTCATCGTACTAAAGTCGGCTTTCGTCGGATCGGTAATTTTGTGCCGAGCGAGGAGGAGTGCGGTGACATCGGTCTGTACCTGTGTCATTGCTGCCTGGCTGGTCGCCTGGATATCGATTGTTGAGAGATACTGGTTCTCGCCACCGGCAAAATACTGTAGGGCGGTACCGAGAGGAATGAAAATCATCGTGTCTTGACTCCCAAAGCCAGACCCACCTTTCGCAGCAGTCACGCCAACAATGGTGAACTGGAGATTATTGATGCGGATATGCTGTCCGACCAAGTTCCGCGAAAGCGCGTCGGTGCCGAAGAGATCAGTTGCTACGGTTGGGCCAATGACAGCAACTTTTGCAAGCGAGAATGATTCATTGTCGGTAATGAAAGCTCCTTGGTCCACCGTGACATTGCGGATAGTCGCATAGCTTGCGTTCACACCAATGACCGTGGTATTCGTGTTCGCACCCGCGACCGCTATTTGATAGCGAGCCGAGTACTCTCCTGACACTGCGGCAACGTCGGAGATCTTTTCGATAGCCGAGACATCACCAACCGTCAGAGATTTTGCTGTCCCGCGTCCTCCAGAGGCTCCGAAGCCGAACTCTCGTGCCGTACCCGGGAACACCTCAATGAGGTTCGAGCCGATCGACTCGATAGAGGACTGGATCGAGTTTTGTGCACCCTGGCCGATAGCCGTAAGCGCGATGACCGAGGCGATACCGATGACGATACCAAGGATTGTGAGCCCTGAGCGAACATAGTTACTCGTGAGGGCAATATAGGTTTCTTCAAAAAGGTCGCGGGTAGTCATACGGGTGTCGTGGCGTCATACAGTTTCGTCTCCAGAGTTGCGTCGCGGGGAGTGGCATTTTTCTCATCAGAGACGATGAGTCCATCTTTGAGGCGAATGATGCGATCAGCATGTTCGGCAATGTCCGGTTCATGGGTAATAAGAACAATGGTACGACCATGTTCGCGGTTCAGCTTTTGGAGTGTCGCAAGAACAATAAGGCTCGTTTTGGAATCGAGATTGCCGGTAGGCTCATCGGCCAAAATGAGAGCCGGGTCGTTTACGAGTGCACGGGCGATCGCGACTCGTTGAATCTGTCCGCCCGAGAGTTGATTTGAAAGGTGAGTGAAGTGGTCTTCGGTAAGACCTGCGGCGACCAGTGCTGCTGTTGCGCGCTTGACGCGTTCTTCGGGGGGTACGCCCTCGTACAGAAGCGGGAGCATCACATTCCGGAGCACGGTCGTACGAGGAAGGAGATTGAACGATTGGAAAACAAACCCAATTTTCTCTTTGCGGACGAGGGCGAGTTCGTCGTCGGTCATCGTGGAGGCATCGCGATCGTCGAGGACGTAGGTACCAGAGGTCGGCGTATCGAGGCAGCCAATGATGTGCATGAGCGTTGACTTACCGCTGCCGGAAGGGCCCATAATGGCAACAAATTCCCCTTCGTTTACAGAGAACGAAATGTTCTTAAGGGCAGTGTATGCTTCCGCTCCTGAACCGTACGTTTTCTTAATGTCTGTCAGCTGGATCATGGGCTAGCCACCGATTGCTCGGATTCCTCCTCGCGTGCCAGTAGTACCTGTTCCTCGTGTGCCTGCGGCATTGAAGATGGATGGTGCGGCCGTGGATGTTTTCGTGGTGCCCGCAATCGTCTGTGTGACAACTTGATCTCCCACATGAAGGCCAGATTCGATAATTGTGTCGGTAGTATCAGTCAATCCTGGGGTGACGACGACCGCTTGCGGAGGTGTTGCGCTCGGTGCGCCGGTCGACGTGGTGCTTCCTGGGAGAGGTGGATTGAACACTTCGACATAGCTTTCGGATCCGGTGGTTTTAATGGCGTTTGCGGGGACCATAAGCCCAGTTTCGGTACCGGTAATGATATCTGCGGTGACACTCATGCCAGGCAACACACTCGCGTTCGGCGTATCGAAACCAATCACAATCGAATACGATACGACGCCTTGCGATGCGGTGCCAACGCTGTCAATTGATGCGACGGTACCGGCGATAGTAACGTCGGGTAGTGCGTCGAACGAAAGGGTTGCTTTCTGCCCCAGGCGTATTTTGCTTGCGTCGACTTCATTCACGCTAATGTTGGCGGTCTTTTCGTTTGTTACGAGCGTGGCGACCGGCGTGCCGCTCGAAGCCTGGTCATAGGTCTGTACGCTGACCGCAGCAATCGTTCCGCTAAATGGCGCGGTGACCGTGTAATTAGCAAGAGTCGTTTTCGCATTTGCGACAGCATTTTGGGCCTGCTGGAGCGAGAGTGCGGCCGATTGGACTGTGAGAGCGTTTGAGCCTCCTTCGGTTGCTTGTAGGGTGTTCTGCGCCTGTGCCAGTGACTGTTCAGCAGAGACAATAGTACTCTGGGCGGTGAGAGCGTTACTAAGATCATTTGAAACTGTCGTGGTGTAGGTATTTGTTGACGCAAGTAGGCCCGCAAGGACAGGGGAGGTGCCAAGGTTATAGAGTGTGTAGTCGGTATTCACGCGATCGAAGAAATCATGAGAGCTTCGTACAGCCTCAGCGACCGCCTGTGCGGCGGTATACGTTGATTGCGCGAGCGCAACCAGGTCGTTGTTTGAAAGGCTGCGACTGGTAGCGTTGTACGCTGCCTGGGCACTCGTGTAGGCAGCATACGCTGCTGTATAGGAAGTCTGTGCGGAGTTCTTATAGACGGCGATGATATCGTCGTGTGAGGAGACCAGGTCGGTGTACGCGTCGAGATTTTGTTGGTTTGCACGACCGGCGACATTTGAGTCGTGGAGGACACTATCGAGACCACTTATGACCGTAGAGAGATCGCCGTATATACTCGCAATCGATGTGTAGGAAGTGTCGTGGGCTTTCTGGAGGGCGACTTGCGCGTTCGTTACGTTGCCTTGTGCCACGACGAGATTCAGGGCGAGTGTGGAAGAAGCCGTTGTTTGCTGATACGAGAGCTCGGCGTTTTGCAGTGCAAGTTCAGCGCTTTGGAGTGATTGCTCTGCTGCTGTGGCGTCGAGTTGCGCAACCACCTGTCCAGCATACACATGGTCGCCTGGTCGCACATAGACACCAATGACCTGACCTGAAGCTTGCGGAGAAAGTAAAATTTGATGGACCGCAGCGACCTGTCCAGTTTCAGTGAGCGAGGCAACGACGGTACCGGTCGCGACGGTGGTAGTCACATAGCGCGTCGCGGCTGGCGGGGCCAGAAACTTCCCATAGACAGAAGAGCCGCCATAGAGCACGACAACTGCGATAATTGCCGCGGTGACCTTGTGGGCGGTTATAAAAGCCCATACGGCGCGTGGCGCACTCTTAAGTGAAGTGAGCATAGATAAGGGATTATAGCCCTTAGTACGCACGACGCCCAGGTTTGTTTACCGAGTCGCTAGAGCACGGGCTCTCGTCCGTCGCGCTTGAAAAAGCGCCCCTCAAGCGAGTAACGGTCATAGCCGTAGAACATAAAGGCAATCGGGATGCCGATAAGAATGACGTGTGGCCAGACAACCTCGCCGAAGTACCAGAGTGAGAGTGAGAGCCAGAACAAGAGGAAGAGTGATGCGAAACGTATCTCAATCCCGAGGATAAAGAAGAGCGCCAAAACAATCTCAACGATAGCGGCACCAAGGACGAGGAAGTGCGGCTCAAACCCAAATACCTGCGCAATGCTCGTGGCGTGCCCGGCAAGGGGGAGCGTCGCAACTTGGAGAGCAAGGTTGTTGTACATAATTTTTGCGTAGAGTGAAGCGTAGAGCAGAGAGATGCCGAAGCATACGCGTAAGAATGGGAACGCATACGGGGCAAGCTTGCCGTCAAAGAGGCGTTTCCCACCCCACGTACCAAGGACGAGCAGGAGAAGTATTTCGCCGAAGTAGTTTGCATAGGTGAGCATATAGAGACCATGTGCGTAGACGGAATAGGCAAACAGCGCGAATGCCAGAAGAGCGGCCACCTCAACACCGACACCAATGAGAAGTAAGATGCCAGAGAGAGCCAGGACAGCGCGCACGAGGAGAGTCATCGCGCCGAAGGTGGCGATAATCGGAAGTTCTGGCCCGTAAGTTGCTCCATAGTACGAGGCCGCGAGGAAAGAGATACCGAGCGTGATGCGAGCAATGGGTTCTGCGTAGCGGCGTCCTCGTGCGAGTACGGGATCGAGCCATCGTTCAAGCGGTCGAATAATCGAAATAAGAAACACGATGAGTACGGTCAGCGCTGCGATGAATCCCCAGAACACAAACTGAGAGAACGACGAGAACATGGTCGCGAGCTCGTTAAAAGAAGGGGTGTACAAACCAGATTTGATTTCCGCGGGAGTGAGTACATAGACTTCGTGTGCGAAAGCGAGTGTCGGGAGAGCAAACGCCGCGAGGAGTGCCGCGATGCGCGAGAGAGAAGAGCGCATATTACTCGACCGTAGTTATCATGTCCCGTTTGATATCGTCGAAGGTTCCGTCTACTTTTTTGCCTGGATTAAGGATGTGGAGCGGGTCAAAGACGTTCTTGGTTTTCTCAAAGAGCTCAATCATATCGGCACCGAAGAGCATCGGGAGGTAGGGGGTACGAATGATACCGTCGTTGTGTTCGCCGGTCGTGGTGCCGCCAACCTCGATAACGAGCTTGTAGACTTCTGGCGCAAGGTCGAGAATGACCTGGCGGTTTTCTTCTTTCGTGAGATCCATGAGGGGAATAATATGGAAGTTTCCATTGCCGATGTGTCCTGCAACCGTATAGATGAAGTGTGAGGAATACTTTTGGAGGATGGCATTCAATTTTGGCAGGAATTCGGGGTAACTTGCAGGGGGAACGACGAAATCATCGATGAAGGGTGCGGTATGGAGACCGTGCACATTTTTCCGAAGAAGATTGAAGCTTTCGCGACGGACAATCCAGTACTTTTCGGATTCTTTCTCATTCTTTTCGATTTTCGTATTGAGGTGCATATCCGCGATCGCATCACGGGCGGCGGTAGCACGTCGATCAGCTTCTTCGATGGTATCTTCGGCAAATTCAGCCATAAGCAGGAGCTTGGGTACTCCGCCTGTCGCGACAGTCATCGCCTCGGGGATAAAGTCGATACCGAGCTTTGCCGCTTTGAGAGGACCCATTTGTGCCAACATCTGCGGCATAAATTTCACTGCGAGCGAGAAAGTATGATCGTCATAACTTTCGAATGACTCCGGATTCTGCAGGAGGACGCGTCTCACGATTTCGGGAAGAATAGTGAGGTCATTAAGGAAGATCACGAGCATCGCACGGTGTTCTTTCGGCTTCACGAGGCGAAGTTTCGCTTTCGTCCAGAGTGCGAGCGTCCCTTGCGAACCACAGATGAGTTTTGCGAGATTGAAGCTGCCGGTTGCGGGGTCTTTGATGCTCCAGAGTGCATAGCCAGCAGAGTTTTTGGAAACTTTCGGACGTTTTTCTTCGATGAGTGCGGCATGCTCGGTAAGTAATGCGTCCATCGTACGGTAAATGTCTCCCTCGAGTGAGGTGAGTTGTTTCTTCTCTGCAAGTTCTGCAGGACTGAGGGCTTTGAACGTCGTCTGTGAACCATCGGAGAGCACGACATCGACTTCTTCGACATACTTTTCCGTTTTTCCGTACTCAAGAGTGCGTTCGCCGCCTGAGTTATTTGACACAATACCGCCGAGAGCGGCCAGCTCACGACTTGCTGGGTAGGAGGGAAGAATGAGGTCTTTCTTGAGCGTCTCTTTTTCAAAATCACGGTAAAACACGCCTGGTTCGGTCACAGCATAGTCGTCACCTACTTCAAGCACGTGGTGCATATGCTTCGTAAATGAGATCACGACGCCGGTCGTGAGAGGTCCTCCTGACATATCAGTCCCCGCTGAACGGCCGGCAAGCGATATCGGCATACCTGCCTCATGCGCTTTCCGTACTTCTTTAACCGCAGCACTCACGGCATCGGCATTTTCCGGATACACGATGAGTTCTGGCATTCGCATAAATAGAGAAGTGTCGCGCGACGCTTCGCGTCGCGCGTTCTCGTCGCTCGTCACTTCTCCCTGCACAGCACTGGTCAGTGCTTGTTTCAAATCTTCAATAGTCATATGAGTGTCAGTATACTCGATGTCCCTATCGATACAGGGCAGGCGGCGCAAGAGAAAGGGGACTACGGTTATACAGCATTCGCACCCGTATTCGTAAAGGGTGAGTGCTATACTGAAGCAATTACTTCCTCACATAATTGCGCATGGACGAAAAGGTACAGTATGTAGCTTTAATCAGTGAGATTATTAAGAAGCAGTCAGTTATTCTCGGTCCTGAAATAGCCATACTGAAGGCACGGAGTGTGCCCGGCCTCGTGGTCGACAACGATGGTACCGTGAGTGGCGTGGGAGATAATCCCAAAGAGACGTTGCAGAAACTTGTTGATCAGTATGTGGAGCTCTCTGGCCTCATTGTGAAAAATGCTCTCGGGTCTATCTTCGCGAAGTACCCGGATCTCAATGTGAAGTAACCGTTACCATTCCTTTTATTTGCCATGAATAATCTTGAAACTGTGAGAACTCTTATCTTAAGCATCGGATGGCCAGTACTTATTGCAGGGAGTATCTATCTTTTCGTGAAAGGGCGCCGCGTCTATGGGATGGTGAAAGGTTCCTTGGTCGGGAAGATCACTAAGATTCTCGTCGTCAGTATGTTGGTCGGTATGTACAGCCTCGGTATCGTTACTACCGCGTATATGTCGGAGAATGTTACGAAGGGCGTGCTGCTTGGCGCACCAATCTTCGTGGTCTGGTTCGGTATGTTTGTCTGGGCAATGCAGACACTCGTATCGGCAAGTAATGAGGTGCACAAATTGAGTGAATGATCACGACGTCCTCACTACTTCAGTGCGGTGAGACGCGACCGGCTCCAGCACAGCTATGACACCCACCTCTCTCATCTTACTCGGTATCACGTGTGTGGCCGTCGGCATGAGCGTGTTTTTGAGTATTGAGAACCGCACAGCTAAACGAGTGCTTGAGAAGAGGGAGCGGGATGTGAGTCGGAGGATGTACGAACTTGCGATACTGAAAGAGCTCGGTGATCGTATTGGCTACTCGCTCAACGTGCAAGAAATTATTGATGTCATCACGAACTCCCTGCATCAGTTCATAGAGTATTCGGCAGTCTCCTATATGCTGCTTGAACCAGAGAAGGTTATGTTCAAGATCCATCTTGAGAATTCGGTGCACCGAGGTTTTGTAAATGAAGTACGGGACAGAATGCTCAGCTCGCTCGGAGCGCTGCTTGACCGTGAATTCGATACGAAGAATGTCGAAGAGATTCTCTCGGGAGCGATTCTTATTGAAGAGCTTGATGACCCAGTGCGTTCTTTCTTCAACATTCCGCTGGTTATTGATGAAAAGGTGGTGGGAGTGTTGACGGTCGCGGATACGAAAGAGGGGCTCTATAGAGAGGAGGAAATGACGCTCCTCTATAAGATTATCCAGCAGGCGTCAAAGGCGGTGACGAGTTTGCAGGGGGTGGTCAAGACCGAACAGGCGAAAGTGAACGCGATGGTGGAGAGTATGGAAGACGGGGTTGTGATGACCGACGCCGATTATCGCATTATGGTTATCAATCCGGCAGCACGACGAGTCATTGGACGGGAAGAGGAAGATGACATTACGATATTCGATTTTATCGACAATTTGGGAGGAAAAATGGATATCCGCGGACGACTCGAGGAGAGTGTGAAGCTCAAGAAAACGTATGAGTCAGAACGGTTTGAGATGCAGGGGCGATTCTATCAGGCATTCGTATCTCCGGTGAAGAATGTCTCGTCGTTGCACGAAGAGGGGGTCTTCGGGGGCGTTGTTATTTTCCATGATGTGACGCACGAAGTAGAGCTGGAGCAGGTGCGTGACGACTTCACCTCGATGATCGTGCATGAGCTGCGCACCCCGCTGAGCGGTATTCAAAAGGTGAGCGAGCTGCTGAAGACGTCGAAGAAAAGAACCGTCGCGGATACGAAACAGTACATCGATATTATCTATCAGAACTCCTCATCAATGCTCGATTTGGTGAATGACATCTTGGATGCTGCGAAAATTCAAGCAGGGAAGTTCGAGGTTCATCGCGAAGCCGCCGATATTGCGGAAGTGATTGCTGACCGGGTCGCGTTCTTTGCGCTCTCGGCGGCGGATAAAAAGATTCATCTTACGACTGCCATTGCCCCGAGTGTTCCGAAGCGTATTGCGTTTGATGTGCAGCGAATCAAGCAGGTGCTCAACAATCTTATGTCCAATGCCCTGAAATTTACCCACGAAGGTGGGTCAGTGACAATTGCTGCATTCCTGCATGAACCAGGCGCTGTAGTGGACACGGAGGTGCAGAAGTTGTCCTTGGTGCTGCCTGAGCCGCTTCCTGAAGACACATTTACCGCGCTCCCCGCATCACTCGTGGTTTTGGTGATTGATTCCGGAGTCGGTATTTCTGCAGAAAATAAGCCAGAATTGTTCAATAAGTTCAAACAGCTTGATAATGCGCCAACTTCGAATACGAAAGGGACGGGACTTGGTCTTGCGATTGCGCGAGGTATACTACAGGAACATGGTGGGAGTATCGATGTCAGTACAAAAATTGACGTGGGAAGTACGTTCTACTTTGTATTACCGCTTGTCCAAGCAGAACCTAATGCTTAATGTATGAAAAAAATACTCGTGATTGATGACGATATGACGTTTGTTGCAACGGTAAAGGCGTCGCTCGATCCAGCCCACTACATCGTAGAGTCTGCTGCCAACGGTACCCAAGGGATGGAACGCATCGCAGAATCAGTCCCGGATCTCATTCTTCTGGATATTAATATGCCGAAGATGAATGGCATCGAATTTCTTAAGGAGATGAATGAGAAATATGGCGACGGAGCTATTCCAGTGTTGGTGACCTCAAATATTTCGGCGCTCGATAAGATTAGCGAAGGAGTGTCCCTTGGTATTCGGGGCTATTTCATTAAGTCGGATGAATCTCTGCAGGGAATCATCAGGATCATCGACGGCGTGTTTAAGAAAGGAGGGGAGTAGTGCGAAGTGGTGCTGCTCGGTGAACAGTAGCGGAGAGTGTTGGCAGGAAAGTTGTGTATGTTGTGTACGTAGTTGTGGATAACGGTATTCCCTCTGACAGGAGGTGCTGGTACGCTCAGAGATATGGCACAGCGGACGACCGTCACCCCAGCTCAAGGAAAGACTCTTTCTTTCCTGAAGCGGTATATTGCGAAGAATGGTCAGGCACCAACGATGGATGAGCTTCGGACGGAATTCAGTCTGCGCTCACTGCGGAGTGTCACACAACGTCTCGAGGGACTTGAGCGTAAGGGGCTCATTACGCGAGACCGTTTCCAGCACCGGAGCATCCAGGTCTTGAAAGGCGATCATTCGGGTATTTCTGCAGGTACGATTCAAATACCGGTGATTGCCTCAGCAGGCTGCGATGCCATGGAAGTGTATGCGCAGGATGAGTTCGGCGAATACATTTTGGTAGATAAAAACCTCATCAGCGTCCATACCAATATTGCCGCCATTAAGGCAGTGGGTGACAGTATGCAGGATGCAGGTATTCGCAACGGCGATTACGTTATTGTGGAGGTGACTGAAGAGGTTGAAAATGGGGATCGTGTAGTGGCGAT
>JAKAIP010000010.1 GCA_021825025.1 bacterium | reverse complement strand
GCAAATCTTCACGAGGCACTTTCGCGTACGGCTCACGTGCCACACGAGCACTGCGCTCTTTCGCAGCCGCCAGTGCCCCTTCGACCCGTCCGATATCACGCGAGAGCGCACTGCGTTCCTGATTCAGCCGTTCCACATCCCGCTCAGACTTACGCACCATATCGAGCCACTTCGCCCCTTCGGCGTCAGTCGTCACCCGCTCTTCGATAGCACCGAGTTCGCTCGCCACCACCGCAAGCCGCTCCGTTGCCGCCTTTTTTTCTTGTTCGAGACGCACTTTCTCATGCGCGAGATACGCATCCTCAATGGCAAAATAGGTTTGTGCAAGACTGATAAGTTCGCTTCGCAGTGCATCCGCACGTTCCAGCTTCTCAACCTGCTTCTCGAGAAAACGCAGATGCGGGGCGAGCTCACGACGCAGTGATTGTACCTGAGCGATATTCTCTTCCGTCTTCTCAAGTTTACGCAGTGCCTCTTGTTTTTTAAATTCGTACGCTTTCAGGCCGAGAGCGTCTTCAAGCATTGCCCGGCGCTCCCGTGGCGACGCGAGAAGAATACGGTCTGCCTCACCCTGCGAAATAATGTGATGTCCAGTCTCGCCGATATTTGCATTCGCAAGCAGCTCTTCGATATCGCGAAGACGAACCCGCGACCCATTGATTGCATACTCACTGGTACCATCGCGGAACACCGCACGCTCAATGGCAACTTCATCAAAATCAATCTTGAATTGTCGCTTGGTATTATCAAACACAATCGTGACCGAAGCACGATTCGAGCGCGGCGCCTGATGCGATCCGCCCCAGATAAGATCCTCGGCACGCTTCCCTCGCATACTCTTCATCGACTGCTCCCCGAGGGCAAAACGAAAAGCTTCGGCAACATTACTTTTGCCTGACCCGTTCGGACCAACAATAGCGGTGGTCGAATGGACAAAATCAAGAACGGTTTTCTTTGCGAATGATTTAAATCCGACGATCTCGAGTCGCTTCAGCATTGTCGTCTATTGTAGCAAACGAAACGCACACTGGATTAGTCCCACTTGAGAGTGCTGAGTCCAGCGAGCGCCGCCCTCTGTTCTGCTTCCTGCTTACTCTGCCCTTCACCACGCGCGATTTCTTGTGCGCCGAGAAATACTCCTACAGTGAAGATTTTCGAATGGTCAGGACCGACCTCAGAAAGCGTCTCATAATTAGGGGTGATACCGCGCTTCTCTTGAGCTATCTCCTGGAACCGACTCTTCGCATCCTGGTAGCTGCGCTTTGCAATCACCTCATCGATCTTGTGACAGAGATTTTTAACCACAAACGCTTCCGCCGCCGCATAGCCGGCATCCAAATATAATGCGCCAATGAGCGCTTCGAGTGCATCCGCAAGAATCACGTCACGAGCGCGACCCGTATCACGCGACTCCCCTTTTGAGAGGAGGAGGAATTCACCGACGCCGAGTTCTTGGGCCGTCAGAGCGAGCGATACAGTATTCACGAGCGCTGCGCGATAACTCGTCAACTCTCCTTCTGGCTTCGCGGGAAACTTCGTAAAAAGGAAATTCGTCGTCGCGAGCTCAAGAACAGCATCGCCAAGGAACTCGAGCCGCTCATTATGACTCCCGGCATACTCACGGTGTTCATTCAGGTAGGAACGATGCGTAAGCGCCTCGACCAAGAGATCGAGGTTTGTAAATGAGGTGCCGAGGCGTTCTTGCAGAAGAGAGAAATTAGGCATGCGAACTCGCGTGGTCCAGGAGCTTTTGTACAGCTGCTGTAACGATGGGGAGCATATCATCATAAAAATTAAGGTCAATGATGTCCTGGAGCCGGAACCATTTCGCGTCATCGAGGCCGCCACTCTTCTTGAGTGCGAGTGGTTCAAAAGTACTCGAGGCAAGGAAGAACCATACGTGCTTCCGGACCTTCCCTTTCTCTGGATGCGATGCGATATATTCGTTCTCGCCGACCTGTCCCTCCACCTGAGCGGCGAGTCCAAGCTCCTCTTTAATGATGCGGGCAACACCCGCTTCAAGAGTCGCATCTTCTTCGATATGCCCCTTCGAAAGCGTCCAGTGTCCAAACACATCATGCACGAGCGCGAGATAGTATTGTCCGTCGTGTTTCGAATACACGATAGCGCCGCCCATCTTCTCGAGCGGCAATTCTTCGCGCTTTACGCGCTTTTCGCCAGTATCATCTTTCCCAGGTTCGCCGAGCTCCTTATAGACGGCACCCAACACGCCGTTTACGAAACGGCCAGAAGAATCTCCGCCGAATGTTTTCGCAAGCTCGATGGCTTCATTAATAGCAACTTTCGCAGGCACTTGCGTACGATCAGCGAAGAGAAGCTCGTAGAGCCCGAGACGGAGAATGTTGCGGTCCACAGGTGCAATGCGATCAAGCGGCCACTCCGGTGCTGCCTTTGCAAGCACCAAGTCAATGTCTTCTTTCTTCGCAAGGACCCCGTCGAGAAGTTGATCGGTGAATGGGTGATCGACATCATCGCCACCGAACTCGCTAATGTTACGCGCGAGAATCGATTGGACCTCGGTATCTGACGCATGCGTCGTGTCCCACTCAAAAAGCGTTTGCAAAACAATTGAGCGTGCGAGGTGTCGGTTAGCCATACAAAGATCTTAGTGCTTTCGTAGTATAGCAAATCCACCGAGCGTGCAAGCACGCTCGGTGGATTATCTATGAAAAACTATTTCTCGCTCTTCGCTTCTGATCGCTCTTCTTTCGTATGCTGTGTAGCTTTCACTGCAGCATTCGCGTGTTCTGTATGCGCATGTTCATGTGTGTGTACATGCTCACCCGTAGGAGTTGTCGAAACGCTCTTCAATTTCGCTTTCGTGACTCGCACCTCCTTGGCTGGAGCAATTTGCTTACCACGGTACATACCGGTCGCTTCATCAAGGCGATGTGACAAACGGAGATTCCCGCTTTCCTTATCTTTGACCACCGCCACTGCCTCGAGCGCGTGGTGTGATCGGCGATTGCCCGTATGACCTCGGGTGTGACGCATTCGGATTGACATATGCTCCCACCCTACCACGACCGCCCTGAAAAATCAAAACGCCACCCGTAAAGGGTAGCGTATTGGTTTATCTACTCTAAGGACGAGCCTTAGGCAGACTTCCGGAGGCGAGCGAAGACTGGCGAGATTCGCGGGACTTCCACCGCAGCAAGCGGGGACTTCCCATCGCAACACTGTGCCTGATCCGGTGTGATGAGTACCGGCGTCGCTCCCGCACGGGAGCAGCCCATGTGCCCGTTTTCCGTCGTCCTTCCGGACGTCCCGGGACACGGAGCGCACCTCTCGAATCCAGTCCCAGCAAGCGCTTTCTGGTGCTTGTCGACAGCCCATTCGGGCTTTCCGTTCTTCTTCTTCTTCGGCGCAAAAAGCGCCGTAGTACCGTTCATAAGGTTTCTCCCAAAGACCAGGGTAATGTGCCGAGCCCCATGCCAAGCACAAGCCGAAACTATAGCCTTATAGTGCCGACATGGCAAGGTGTAGAAACGAACGACGGTGGATAGCGCAGAGGCCATACTTCTCGAGAGCTGCATAGTGGGCTTTCGTGCCGTACCCCTTATGCCCCGCAAATCCATACTCCGGATATGTTTCTGCGAGTGCACACATAACACGGTCCCGCTCTACTTTCGCCGCAATGGAGGCAAGTGAAATAATAGGGACCAGCGCATCACCATGCACAATCGTTTCTTGCGCATACTGCGCAGGTGCGCGCAGTGCCCCATCGAGCTGCACGTGTACCTGCCGAGCATCGGGAGCGAGAACGGTCACCACCTGTGCAAGCGCACGCTCTACTGCAGGTACGATGCCTTCCCGATCAATCATGTCGGCACTCTCAAAAGCGACAGTAAAACGAACATCGCCTTGGGCGGCTCGGGCAACGAGCATGTCATAGAGCGCTTCGCGTTTCTTTTCCGAGAGTTTTTTAGAATCAGCTACACCAGGGAATTCTCGTGCGATAGCAAATCCCTCGACCGCACACACTCCCCCGACTGCCACCGGCCCCGCGAGTGGTCCGCGCCCGGCCTCATCTACCCCCAGCGTGAATTTCATAGAGAAAGTATATACTGGTATACATGGCGAGTCGCTTCATCCACCTACATACCCACAGCCACTACAGTTTCCTCCAGGCGCTCCCCAAGATAGATGAGCTGGTTGAGAAAGCAAGGAAAGAAGGTATGGATGCACTTGCGCTTACCGACACGGGCAACATGCACGGTGCTATTGAATTTTATAAATCGGCAACGAAAGCAGGTATCAAACCAATTCTTGGAGTGGATGCCTACCTTGCGCCACGGTCGCGTTTTGAAAAAGATCCGACGCTTGATGCAAAACGTTCACGCATCGTGCTCCTTGCAGAAAATGATGCGGGCTACAAAAATTTACTCGCACTCGTCACCGCCTCATGGACAGAAGGATTTTTCGAACGTCCACGACTCGATACAGAGCTTCTCCGTGAGCGCCATACCGGGATCATCGCACTTATCCCCTCCTTCTCTGGCGATGTTGTGCAAGCCTTGCGAGCCGGAAATGCTGAGGGCGCAGAAGCGGTACTCGATGAACTGAAAACGATATTCGGTCCCGAGAACCTCTTCCTCGAAATCACTCACCACCCTCGCGTCGCTGGACACGAAGAACTTATGCAGAAACTCATCGCGCTTGCTCGCAAGACAGCCACGCCGCTTGTCGCGCAGCACGATGTCTACTATCTCCACCCTGACGACCGCGAAGCAACTGAAATCCTTCGTCGTATCGGACAGGGCGGGCGCGGAAGAAATGAGAAGGAGGATTTCTCCTTCATTAGTGAGAAGCAGGCTCTCACACTATTTGCGGACACACCCGACGCGATTGATGCCACCCGAGCCATCGCAGATCGCTGTACGCTCTCATTCGATCTTGGGAAGTGGACGTTCCCGGCCGTCCCCGTGTCGCCTGGCTTCACGAGTCACGATGATGAGCTCCGGAAAACCGCCTATGCCGGCATAGCCGCGCGCGGTCTTACCGAGACGAAAGAAATGACTGATCGTATCGACTACGAGCTCGACATCATCATTACCAAGGGATTCGCCGTGTACTACCTCATTGTTGCTGACCTGCTTCGCTTCGCGAAGAGTGCCGGCATTCTTACCACCACCCGCGGCTCAGCAGCCGGTAGCCTTGTCGCCTATCTTATTGGCATCACGAACGTGAATCCCCTGTTCTACAAACTTCCGTTTGAACGTTTCTTGAATCCGCAACGTCCAAAAGCGCCGGATATCGACATGGATATGGCCGACAACCGTCGCGATGACATGATTGCGTATGCCAAGCGCAAGTATGGTGAGGACCATGTCGCACAGATCGGTACCTTCGGCACCATGATGGCGCGCGCCGCCGTCCGCGACGTGGCGCGCGCTCTTGGCCACTCCTACACCATCGGCGATCGACTCGCCAAACTCATTCCCATGGGCTCCCAGGGATTCCCTATGACCATCGAGAAAGCTTTGGAGCTTGAACCGGATCTGCAAGCAATCTATGACGAGGACGAGGATGCGAAAGAGATCATCGACCTCGCACGACGTATCGAGGGCTGTGTCCGGCACGTCGGTGTGCACGCTGCCGGTATCGTCGTCGCGCCGACACCACTTACTGAATGGTCGCCGGTGCAGCCCGACCCGAAAGGCACTGGCAAGCTCATTACCCAGTACGATATGTACTCGATTACCGACGAGTACGGCGGCGTCGGACTCCTTAAGTTCGACTTCCTTGGTATCAAGAACCTCGCCATCCTTGCGGATGCGGTCGCACGCGTCAAAGAAACGCGCGCTATCGAAGTCGATATTGAGAACGTCCCGATTGATGATCCAAAAACCTACCAGATGCTCGCCCGCGGAGAAACTGAAGGCACATTTCAATTAAACGGATCGGGGATGACCCGCTGGCTGAAAGAACTCAAACCCTCAACCATTCACGATATCAACGCGATGGTGGCACTCTATCGCCCAGGACCGATGGAGACTATCCCTACGTACATTGAACGTAAGCACAATCCAAAACTCATCCGCTATCTCGATCCTCGTATGCAGGAATACCTCGACTTCTCGTACGGTATCCTTGTCTACCAAGACGACGTGCTGCTGACCGCCATCAAGCTTGCCGGCTACTCCTGGCTCGAGGCAGACGCGCTCCGCAAAGCAATGGGAAAGAAAATCCCCGCCGTGATGCAAGCCGAGAAAGAAAAATTACTGAAAGGATTTATCGAGTACGGGAAACTCACGAAACCACTCGCGGAGAAATTGTGGGAGCTGATCGAACCTTTTGCCGCCTACGGCTTCAACAAAGCGCACGCTGCAAGCTACGGCAAAGTCGCGTACCAGACTGCCTATATGAAAGCGAACTATCCGGTCGAATACCTCGCCGCGCTGCTGACCGCTGACTCAGGTGACACCGACGCTATCGCCATTTTCGTGGCTGAGGCAAAACGTATGCAAATCCCCGTGCTGCCGCCTGACGTAAACGAAAGCGGCACCGTCTTCACGGTCGTTGGGAAAGAAAAAGAGGCTATCCGCTTCGGACTTTCCTCTATCAAGAATTTTGGCGATGGCATCTCTGAAGCGATTATCGCTGAGCGTACGGCACACGGACCATTCACTTCTCTCTCTGACTTCCTCGCGCGCGTCGGTTCAAAAAACCTCAATCGCAAATCGCTCGAATCGCTTATTAAATGCGGCGCGCTCGACTCGCTCAGCGCTGACACTGGCGGTCGCGGCACCCTGCTTGAACATATTGAAACGATGCTTGCGTACCATCGCGAAGCGACCGCCACGGCTCCTCAAGACTCGCTCTTTGGCGCACTGATGCCACCGCCACCGCTCTCACTTCCTCAAGGGAAACCCATCTCACTCCTCGAAAAACTCGCCTGGGAGAAAGAGCTGCTCGGCATCTATATCTCTGGCCATCCGCTCGATGCACACGAAGCGTTAGTGAAAAAAGCACATCTCTCAATAGCGAAGATTAAAGAAGAGCCGCGCACCGGCATGCTCATTATCTTGCCAGTACTCATCTCCGTCGTCCGCACCATCCTTACGAAAAGCGGTGAGAAAATGGCCTTCCTCACTATTGGGGACACCACCGACTCTATTGAAGCGGTCGTTTTCCCGAAATTATTTAAAGAGCACGCAGCTGTTATTGTCCCTGACACATGTCTCCTGATCAAAGGCAAAGTAACCGTACGAAATGGTGAACCCTCTATTGCCATCGAAGAATTGAAACCGTTGTAAGCACGGCGCTATAAAAAGAGGAGGCCGGTCGCTTGTGGCGAACCGGCCTTACTTCCTTTAACTGCAACTCCGATTTCTCCAGGGGATGGAAGTTGACCTGGCGTATCGATCGATCGAAAGAACGGACCGCGACCTGCGCCAGTCGTGGGGCAACGAACAAGCGCACTCGGCGGCACCTATATAAAAACACACTTACTAAAAGCACGCAAGTTCTCCTCTGAAAGAGCAGTACGCGGCAAAACGTTCTTATGGTATCCTCTCCACTATGAGTTCGCTCGAAGCAAAACGCCATACGCTCGCCCACCTGCTCGCGGCTGCAGTGAAGGAGAAATATCCGCACGCAAAACCAACCATCGGCCCCGCGATCGACACCGGCTTCTACTACGATTTCGATTTCTCCGGTGGCGCCAAGCCAAATGAAGAAGACCTCGCTGCTCTTGCCGAGAGCATGCGCTCTCACCTACTCTCGTGGGCAACTATGCAGGGAGCGAGAGTCTCCGCAGACGAGGCTCGCACTAAGTTCGAAGGGAATCCTTTCAAACTGGAGCTCATTGATGAGATTTCAGAAAAAGGCGAAGACATCACGCTCTACACGGCCGGTGATTTTACCGATCTTTGTCGTGGCGGTCATGCTGAGAAGCCGTCCGCGGAAATCGACCCTGACTCCTTCGAGCTCGATCGCGTTGCAGGAGCCTATTGGCGCGGCGATGAGAAGAACCCGATGCTCACGCGTATCTACGGCCTCGCCTTCGAAACGAAAGACGAGCTCGATGCGTACCTCACGCAACGCGAAGAAGCGAAGAAGCGCGACCATCGCAAGATCGGCCAGGACCTGGATCTTTTTGTTATTTCTGACCTCGTGGGTGCCGGCCTTCCCCTCTTCACGCCCAAAGGCACGCTCTTGCGCGACACTATCGCCGACTTTCTGTGGACACTCAACAAAAAATACGGGTACGGGAAAGTTGATATCCCCCACCTCGCGAAACCTGACCTCTATAAAGTGTCAGGGCATTGGGATAAATATAAGGACGACGGTTTCCAGGTCCACGGTCGTGATAAGCATTTTATGCTGAAGCCGATGAACTGCCCCCACCATACCCAGATCTATGCGAGCCGGGGGCGAAGTTACCGCGACCTCCCTATCCGTTATTTTGACGTGACGAAAGTGTACCGCGACGAGCAGAGCGGTGAGCTTATGGGTCTGTCACGCGTACTCTCGATTACGCAAGACGACGGCCACGTCTTCTGTCGCCCTGATCAAATCGCTACCGAGGTGGCGAATATTGTGTCTATCATCAAAGACTTCTACACTGCCGTCGGCATGTTGAAAGAAAATTCCTACTCGGCACGACTCTCCGTCCGCGATCCGAACACGCCAGAAAAATATCTCGGGGACGTCGCGGTCTGGGATATGGCCGAGCAGCGACTCGAAGAAATCGGTCACGCACACGGACTCCAGCTCACCCGCGGCGAAGGTGAGGCGGCCTTCTACGGACCAAAGCTCGATTTTATGTTTAAGGACGCTATCGGACGCGAGTGGCAGCTTGCGACAATTCAGCTCGACTTCGTGCAACCCGAGCGTTTCAATCTTGACTATACTGACGAGACTGGCAACAAAGTTCGTCCTGTTATGATCCACCGCGCTATCTCGGGCTCGCTCGAACGTTTCCTTTCGGTCATGATCGAGCACTACGCGGGCGCGTTCCCACTCTGGCTCAGCCCCGTACAGGCACGAGTAGTACCAGTCTCTGAAAAGCACGCCGCGTATGCGAAAGAGGTCGTCGCTGCACTCGAAGCGGCCCACATCCGCGCAGACAGTGACGAGGCAAACGAATCTCTCGGTAAGAAGATTCGTCACGCAAAGACGGAAAAGATCCCGTACCTGCTTGTTGTTGGTGATGCAGAAATTGCCGCAAAAACTGTCTCCGTCGATAGCCGCGACAATGGAAAACTTGACCCGATGTCCGTCGCTGACTTCATCAAAAGAGCAACTGAAGAAATCACTACCCGCAAATAAAAACACCCTCCTACCGGAGGGTGTTTTTATTTTGCGTGCGTCTTACGCTCCAAGCACCGCGAGTGCGCGAGTGAGCGCGAGCTTCGCGCCGGTTACTCCCGCGGTATAGCTTGAATCAATAGCCGTCACGAGCGACGCAACAAGCTTCTCAAGTGTTGGGGTATCGAGACGCGCAGTGAGACGGGCAATGTCCGCATCACACTCAGTACCATCGACACGAGAACGATACACATCATCGATGAGACAGGTTGTCTTTGAGAGCAGCTGCTCCGGTGTGCCGCCGTTCTGCACGTGCTCACGCAAGCCAGCGAAGACAGCATTGCGATCACCTCTCACGATTGCCGATGCAAAGCGGTGTGTCTGTGTCGGCGACATGTCGAGTCCAAAGACCTCTTCCCGTATTGGCTCAACGTACTGTGAGAGTGGTGCTGGAGGAATCTCGACTACCGGCGCCGGCTCGACCGGCTGTTGTGCGGTATGAGCAACATGCTCCCGAGAGAGCCCTTTCACCACGTCCTCGATCGAGAGTGCTCCATCTCGCGCAAACGACTTGAAGCCGTCATACGATGAGTATCCGCGAGGAGTCTCATGCGTTGCTGCTGTAAGCACAGGGCTCTCTGGTTGAACCGTAGCGACTGCAGGAGCGAGTCTCTCGGCATTCAGTGCCTCTCGTACTCGTTCACCGAAAGTGCGTGCGGAACGATTCATAAAAGGCACGACGCCGAAGAGTACGAGATAGGCGAAAGCAAGCGAGACACTAATAAGCACCAGCCAATACACGGTCGTACCCACCGGTCCGAGATCAAGACCCGTATACGGAATCTGTGAGAGATACAGATAGGCAAGCGGCTGAGCATTCACGTGCGGCAGAGCCGTAAGCGTAATGGTCGGAGAAGGGGTGCCCCCACCGCCACCACCACAGTTGCTGGTACAGCCCCCACCGCTACCACCTCCGGTCACCGTGAGGGTTGCCGAACACGTGAGTGTTTGTCCAGTCGTAGCATGGAAGGTGCCCGTATACGTATGCGTCCCTACTGACGGCTGAGAAAGTTCCACGGATCCGGGAGAGCTCGTTGCCGTCGCGATACCATTATCGATATCAACGTTTGCAATTTCACTGCCACCCCACGAGAGCGTTGCGTTGCTTCCCGAAGGAATACTGGTTGGACTTACCGTAAGAGTGCACGATGGACCACCACCGCCACCGCCACCACTTACAGTCACCGTAGTGGTGCAGGTTGCTACCTGACCAGTCGGACTTACTACCGTTCCCGTAAACGTTGTGTTCGCGTTAATAGCATGGGAACTAATCGAACCGCTGACCGCCGGACTCACGACACCGATACCCGTATCAATACTGAATGTGTCCGCATTGGTCGTCGTCCAGGAGAGCGTTGTGTGATCGCCTATATTTACCACCGTCGGCGAAGCCGAAAGCGTACAGGTTGGCGCACCTGGTTGTGGCGGAGGATTCACGGTCACTGTCGCGGTGCAGTGGACCGTCCCACCGGAACCAATCGCGGTGCCGGTATA
>JAKAIP010000009.1:10570-10877 GCA_021825025.1 bacterium | reverse complement strand
GAACCGGCCACGTTCGGCATGGTTATTCCGCCATGGGCGCTTCTCTGGCGGTATCTGATTGCGTCTTTGCTGGTGGCAATTATCGTATTGTGCGGCATCGGTATTCCTGGAGCATTGGCGGCGCTTGCGTACTATAGCTTTGGACTCACGCTCTCCGGAAAAATACTCATCGGTATTGGGGTAGGAGTAGCATGTATTGTAGGGCTCTACCTCTTGGTTATCTATTCTATGGTGAAGTTTGCCGCTGTTGATGGTCTCCATTCTGTCATTGCTATCCTGCGACGCAGTAAGGAGATTACACAAGGCG
>JAKAIP010000009.1:0-10560 GCA_021825025.1 bacterium | reverse complement strand
AACTTCTGCTCTTTTTCATCGTACTGATCCTTCTCAATATACTCGGACTTATAGTATTTTTTGTGGGGTTGCTCGTCACCATTCCCGTTACCATGCTTTCTTCGGCGTATGTGTATATAACGCTGTGCGCGCGTGCAGATGCAAAAGGAGCGGAAAATTGAATCCCTCAGTACGGCGTGTTAGGGTAAGTAACGTCGGGGTAGCTCAGTTGGTTAGAGCATGGGACTCATAAACCCAAGGTCGGCGGTTCAATTCCGCCCCCCGACACCTCGTTTTCTGTTTGAAAAAAAAGTCTATTTCCAGTATCGTACTAAAGTATTGCAGTGGTAGCTCAACTGGTTAGAGCACCCGCCTGTCACGCGGGAGGTTGCGGGTTCAAGTCCCGTCCGCTGCGCAATATCACGTTTGTAGAGAGTATTACTGAGCCGGAAATAACGTTTCAAACGCTGTCATAGTGGTAGGGGCGTTTACTACTCCCAAGGCATATCGTTGTGCTGCTGAATTATGCGTACTCAAGTAATCACCGCGTGCCAATTTATATCCTGCTTGCTGTACCAGGGCAATAATCTGGGGATCAAATTCTCCAAAAGGATATGCGAATTCGGTGGGAGTAATTCCCAGTTCTTTCTGAAGGATAAGTTTTGATCCGTCAATTTCATTCCATAGCGTGGAAGTGCTTGTAATGAGCGAAAGGTACGGATGCGATTCAGAATGGCTCTCAATGGACATTCCTGCTTGGGACATGGTTCGTAACTGATTCCAGGATATAAAGCCGGGATGATCAGGGAAATTTGTGGGAATAAAGAAGGTGGCGGTGTAGTGGTATTTTTCAAGAATAGGAAAGGCATATATATACTGGTCTTCCCATGCATCATCAAACGTGATGATTACTGCGTGAGGGGGTAATGCGGGGCCTCCAGCAAAATATGCCTCCAGAGGAGCGAATGACATCACATGGTACCCGTTGTTTTGCAAATAGGCCATTTGTTGATCAAACAGCTCCGGTGTTACGGCAAATTGCCGTATCTCTCTGGTATCGGATGGGTATGCGGGGCGGACGATGTGGTACACCAGAATGGGCGTCTGTGCATCTCTTTGAGCATAGGAAACGGGTACGGTAGAAGTACTGAACGGATGAGCATCCTGGCTCAAGAAATGTCTTTTTGTATGTGAAATGGATACTTGTGGATATAAGAAAAAAACGAGCAATCCTCCCACTATGATGCCGCCAAGACCGGCGGCATACATGATGACATTCGACCGTGCGGTATGCATAAGCTCTTCCAGTATATGTATAGGAGCTACTTTGTGAAGGTCCCATCTTCATGGGAATTTAAAACCAATACATACATCATCAGCGTATGGCGGAGAATAATATAAAAAGCAAACGAACCACAGATCATGATGTAATACGCAAGTGGGTGGAAAAGTGGCAAGGAAGGCCTGCAGTCATCCGTTCTACCTGGGATGGAAGCAGTGGGCTCTTGCGCCTTGATTTTGGAGAAGAAGACAAAGAATTGGAAGAAATCTCCTTGGATGATTTTTTTCATATCTTTGATGAAAATGATCTTGCTTTCCTATATCAGGAAGAAACATTTGATGGAGAAACAAGCAGATTTTTTAAGTTTGTGGAGAAGGAAGAAGGGAGAGTAATGAATGAAGTATACAGGGAGATAATTGACATATTGGAAATTTATAGTATTTCTGGTGGTAGATGCTCAGAGCGGCGTACTGTCGTTTTTTGTTTCTAAGCTGATCCAGAAAGGGGTAATCAGTGATAAACGCGGTAGAACAACCCGTATCGTTCCAAGTCTACATGCGAGATTTCGTCGCGCGTCTTGGAGACTGGACCCCTGCTGGTCCGGCGCTCTTGATAGGCACTGCGTTAGTGAGTCAATTTGCCGATCTTTCCGGAGATCACAATGCGATTCATACAGATGCAGTTGCGGCGGTCCGTAATGGTCTTCCTGGTCCGGTAGCTCACGGAGACCTTATTACCTGCATGCTACCGACCCTTGCAAAGGATTTCTACCAGCAACTCCTCGATACAGCACAGGCTTACGAGAAAGCCGTGCTCAACAAAGGAGGTTCATCCGTCTTCCATCAACTCATTCCCGTCGACTCATCCATTCGCATGGTGATACGGATTGATCAAAGCAGGGAAGGAAATAAAATCCGCCCTTCACACGCGACATTGATGGTGGAGTATCGGATCCTATTGGACGGCCCCCTACATATAGTCCAGGAAGGAACCCGCGCTCTCATCATCGCCAATCCGGAAATGTGCAGGCAGACAAAATAACCCGAGAGCACCAGGAAACTGGTGCTCTTCTCTTTTGTGAAAAGAAATATGCTACACTACTAACCCATGTTGTTTACTCGCAAGGGTGATGGAGGTACGTCTGGTTTGTTTGATACGTCTGAACGGTTTTCAAAAGATGCTCCAATATTCGAGGCGCTTGGGACGGTTGATGAACTGAATGCACTTCTCGGTTTTTGTTTTCTTAGGGGAGATACCATACCTTCACCTATTGACCGTTCTTTCGCCGAAATTATCCGTTCCGTTCAAGAAGATTTATTTATTGTGCAGGCTGAACTTGCGGGGACAGAGAAAACCCTTCTTAAAAGGCATGTTGAGACCCTGGAAGCGACCATAGCGGCTATTGAGGAGGCTATAGAAAATCCTCATGCGTTTGTCATTGCGGGCACTACAGAACTTTCTACCTTATTTGACTATACACGTACGGTATCTAGGCGTGCCGAACGGCGAGTGGTTGCCGCAAAGCCTATGCGGACCCTTTCTGCAGAAACGTATCAGTATCTCAACCGTCTCTCGAGTCTCTTATACGCATTAGCCCGCTGCGCAGCGCAGCGGGCTAATGAGGAAGAAACAAAACCTTCCTATTAGAATTATTTACTTATTGGAGCGGGAATATCTATTTCACAGCTGCCAGCAACACATGCATATTCCTTTGAACCGGTAGTACGATCACTGGTTTCATAGAGCACCAACTTTGAGAAGTCGAGCGTGGGGAAGTGTGCAGCAAGTTCCATGTATCGATCTTGGGTAATTTCTTCATATGGGGCGAGTTGGTATACATGTTCGCTGCGCGGAAGGAAGGAAAGACCGCCAATAATATCCCAATTCTTGTAAACCCAGTTGCCGACGGAGAGCCATTCATCTTCTCCAACAGAAATCGTGCAAGAAGGGTTGTGTTCCGTATAATTTTCTTTGAGCGTCTTCCAATGCTCCAGCTGCAGCTCTGCAGTAATATCATCCTTCACCACTGCTTTTGCAGGAGCCTGGACAGGAAATTCAATCACCCACGTGGTCGCATTCTCTTTCGTTTGTCCTACTTCAGGAACGCACGGCACTCCTTCATCCATAAGCATCTTCAAAAGCGGGTTGTGGCCTTCGATACGAATGCGGCGGATATAGTAGCGTGCATGTCGCGGATGCATACCGGACGCACAGTTGAAGAGTTGAGAACCATTTCCTGATGGCTTTACACACGTGATAGCGGTGGAAGGATTGATGCCGAATCGTTTTGCATACTTGCGATTAGTCTCAATAGCCACTTCTTTCAGTTTGCGCAGTACTTGCGAATCCCGCACAATCTTGTTATCCCACTGACCGGTAATAGATACGCCAAGCAATGCTTCTTGTTCGCAATTCTTTTTCCAATCAGCAGAGAGATAGCGGAAATTAGTAAGTGATGCTTGATAGGTACCAAGGATGGTGGCAATGCGCACTTTCTCCATCAACGTTTCCTCAGTATCTTCAGGTCGGGCGACCACTTCGCTGAGATTACAGAATTGTTTTGACTGCAGCACAATTTCGCCGCATGGATTGAGACCGCTGGTCCAATAGCCTTTCTCAAATACTTTCCATCGCCGGGTAGGAAGCTGTTTTTTCAAACTGCCACGATTGAAGATTCCTCGTTCTCCAGAGCCGCTTTTTGCCAGGTTAAACCACTCGTCGAGAAATTGCTCCATGCGCGGTTTCTCGTTATATACCGCGGAATTGTTGGCCATGGAGCGTTGTGGATTGTTCAGCCAAAATTGACCATTCTTCGCTTCTCGCATTTCCACATCATCCAAATCAGAGAGGGAAATGAGAGCACTTCGGCGCACACCGCCGGCAACGACGATATCGCCTATCTTGCAGATAATGTCATGAGCATCAAGCGGAGTAAGGTGTCTTCCTTGTCGGGCAAGCATGCGTTCACGGGTGAACTCAAGAAGGTTACGCAGCGGGTCTGGTCCAGAGGCGCGGCCACCCATGGTGATGAGGCGCGCACCACGAGGACGAACCTGACTGTAATCAAATGCCACATCGCTTCCTGATGCCCATGTTTCCATGCCGTGGACTAATGCATCGCACCACCCTTCCTTACTGTCTCCCACTACAAACGCAGGAAGTTTTTTTCCACCTTGCCGTTTGATCATGGGAAGGTTTTCAATAGTCTGTCGTTCAACAGAGAATCCAACGCCAGTGCCGCACATCGACACATACATAATTTCTGCAAAATCTTTCCAGCAGGTTGGTGCGATGTATGCACAGTTATATACGCACACATTCGTTTTGCGTGCGGCTTCACCTGCGCTCCAGAGCAATCGCATGGAACCGAGTGCTTTCATGTTGAGCATGTACTCGCGAATTTCTTCGTATTCAGATTTTTTAAGCTTCGCTCCCAAATTTTCTTTCATGAACGCAATGTAGCGGTCAATTGTCTCTATCCATGTTTCTCGTCGTCCTTTATCATCAAGCCAGCGAGCATATGAACTGTAAAAGACATACTCGGAGAGTTGATTAGGAAAATATTTTTTACTGTCTGCAACGAGCTGTTGAATTTCTGGTGATACATCTTCTTGTTCTTTGCGTAGTTCAGCATGCTCAGCGCGATATAAAATATATGCCTTCGCGGTCGAAGTGAACTTTTGGACCATGAGTTCGTGTTCCACTATATCCTGCACCATTTCAACGGTGGGACGAGCAAGCGTTCCAGCTCCAATTTGTGCTTCAATTTTTTTGAACACGGCCTCTGCAATCTTCTCCGGAGCACCAGCGCGAAATTCTTCTGCTGCGCGCATCGCTTTTTCTGCAGCGATGGCAATTTTTTTCATTTGAAACGGAACAATAGAACCGTTGCGCTTAATAATGGTGAGCGGAGCTGCTGCTTTTGATCGAGGCATATATAAATATTAACTGCTACTAATGAAGTATTACCCATTATACGAAGTGGGAGGGGACTCGCATAGGATTTTTTATAAAATTGCCTGTGCGCAAATGCCTTAGAAATACTTTTTATACCTTGTCCAGGGCACCGATTGAGTAAAAGCTACTTTTTGGGTACTCTAGAGGAGTTCACGACACGCCGATGTAGCTCAGTTGGTAGAGCAACTCCATGGTAAGGAGTAGGTCGTCGGTTCAATCCCGACCATCGGCTCCCGATTTATGATCGGTATGCCAGAGTAGCTCAGTTGGTAGAGCAACGCACTCGTAACGCGTAGGTCGGCGGTTCAATCCCGCCCTCTGGCTCCATGGAGCCGCTTGCTGCACAGCTGCGTCCCACGACGCTTGAAGAATTTGTAGGCCAAACCCATCTAATGGGGAAGGGGAAACCGTTGCGTGAAGCAATAGAGAAAAAACATCTGTTCTCTTTTATATTATGGGGTCCGCCGGGAAGTGGTAAGACAACGCTTGCCCGTATCTATGCGCGAGCGTTGGACGCACAGTGGTACGAGCTCTCTGCGGTGGATGCAGGAAAACAAGACATTAAAAATATTGTAGGCGCGCACGGCACACTACCGCTTGGAAAACCAAAAGTACTGTTTCTCGATGAAATCCATCGTTTCAATAAAGCGCAACAAGATTATCTTCTTCCGTTTGTTGAGAGCGGTGCGCTAACGCTCATTGGCGCGACTACCGAGAATCCTTCATTTGAAGTGATTGGTGCATTACTTTCTCGCTGTCGCGTGTTCACACTGGAGCCGCTCGGCGATGAGGAGATGCGCACGATCATTGCACGCACGAAGTGGAAACTTTCTCGCGAAGCGATCGACTGGCTGGTGCGCATGTCGCAAGGAGATGCGCGACAAGCAATCACGGTGCTGGAAAATACAAAAAAGCTGTATGGCACGATCACCGTAGATACGCTCCAGGAAACGCTGCAATCTCCATACGTGCGATACGATAAAAAAGGAGAAGAGCATTACAACACGATCAGTGCATTCATTAAATCGATGCGCGCGAGTCAACCGGATGCAGCGCTCTACTATCTTGCGCGTATGATTGAAATGGGAGAAGATCCGCTCTTTATCGCGCGTCGCATGGTCATCTTTGCAAGTGAAGACATTGGTCTTGCACAACCAACAGCACTCGTGGTTGCCAACGCTGTTTTTGATGCAGTGGAAAAAATTGGCTATCCGGAAGCGACGATTATACTGGGACACGGCACTGCATACTTATCGCAATGCAAGAAAGACCGCCGTGCATACGATGCCATTTTTGCTGCAATCGATGATGTGAAGCAGTTTGGTATGCTTCCCATACCGCTCAATATTCGCAATGCACCAACCGCCCTACTGAAAGAACTGGGTTATCACAAAGGATATAAGAAGTATGATACAAAGAGCTATTTACCCGATAAACTAAAGGGTAAAAAGTATTTATCGTAACCTATGGCATCAGAAGAAAAAGAACAGCGTATACAGGAATTGGAAGCCGCTATGATGGCACCTGACTTTTGGAATGATAAAGTGCGTGCGCAGTCCGCGATACGGGAACTGCAAGAGCTCAAGGCCTCGCTTGCAGGAGGGGAGGGGTATGATCATGGCGGCGCAGTCATTTCAATCGTTGCAGGAGCCGGCGGAGATGATGCGGAGGATTTCGCACGCATGCTGTTTTCAATGTACGGCAAATTTATTCAGAAGCGCGGATGGCTGCTCCATCTCTTGCATGCAAATGAGAATGATCACGGTGGGTATCGTAATCTTTCGTTTGAAGTGCAAGGCAAGCAGGTGTATGGAACACTCAAGGAAGAATATGGTGTGCACCGACTGGTGCGCATCTCTCCGTTTAATGCATCAAAGAAACGACAGACATCATTTGTATTAGTGGAAGTGCTGCCGGTATTGCCCAACATCAGTTCAGTAATGATTCCGGAAAATGATCTTGAGGTGAGCTTCGCGCGTTCGGGAGGACCGGGCGGACAGAACGTCAACAAACGAGAGACTGCAGTGCGCGTCGTGCATATACCAACCGGTATCTCAGCGCATGTTGATGGAGAACGATCGCAGAATGCGAACAAAGAAAAAGCAGTCGCTATCGTCAAAGCAAAACTACTGCGACAGTTGGAAGTGGAACGGAAAGAAACCATCGCCGATCTTTCTGTTGCATCGGGAAAGATAGAGTGGGGGAATCAGATCCGCTCCTATGTGCTGCATCCGTATAAATTAGTAAAAGATCATCGTACGAACATAGAGGTGCATGATGCGGAAGGCGTGCTTGAGGGTAATTTGGAACCCTTTTTACCTGCAGTACATACGTAAAATATTCATTTTTGCATCTCGGACGATTGGCGGTATCATGGAATGGTTGTGATCTATTACGATCGTGTCAGTAAAATATATGCTGATGATTCTGTAGCGCTTGATGATATCAGCTTCTCCATTGAACCGGGCGAATTCGTCTCCATTGTCGGACACTCCGGTGCCGGCAAAACAACACTTATCAAATTGCTGCTTGCGGAAGAACGACCCAGCAACGGTTCGGTCTTTTTTGAATCGGTGAATGTGCACGAAGTGCCTATGAGTCGCATCAACACCTTGCGTCGCAAAATAGGCACGGTATTTCAAGATTTCAAGCTACTGCCTACCAAGACGTCGTATGAGAACGTGGCGTTTGCGATGGAAGCGGCCGGCCGGCCGGAGGATGAAATCCGCTCTGACGTGCCGCATGTGCTTGAATTGGTCGATTTGGGGGACAAATTGAACAATTTCCCGGACGAGCTCTCCGGCGGCGAGCAGCAACGCCTTGCCATTGCTCGGGCGATCGTCAATCAGCCTGATGTGGTGGTGGCGGATGAGCCGACAGGCAACCTCGATCCGGTAAATACCTTTGAAATTGTGCAGATTCTCAAGAAAATCAATGATCTCGGCACGACCGTCATCCTGACGACACATAATAAAGGAGTGATTGATTCGCTTAAAAAGCGGGTCATTACCATGGATCGAGGAAAGATTATTCGCGATGATCGGGAGGGGAGATATATACTATAAATATGGAGTGGGTCACGATACGACGTATTTTTCGGACGGGGTTTCTTGATTTTTGGCGCAACGGATTCGTTTCGTTCGCTTCTGTGCTGGTCATGACCATCACCCTTTTTATATTAGGGATGACGGTATTTACCGGTGTCATTCTCAATACGACGCTTGCCCAGCTGCGCAATCAGGCTGATATGAGTGTCTATCTGGTTCCTAATACGCCGACGGACCAAATCACACAGCTGCAAACAACGATCCAAGCGCTTCCTGAAGTCGCTTCTGTAGAGTACACATCACAAGACGATGAGCTCGCACAATTCCGGCAGCGTCATCAGAATGATCAATTGACACTCCAAGCGCTCGATGAGCTCGGTGGCAATCCGCTGGGAGCGGTGCTTACCATCAAGGCAAAAGATATTTCTCAATACAATGCGATAGCACAGTTCCTGCAACAGCAACAGCAGAATGTACAACCGGGACAGACTTCTATCATCGACAAGATCGATTACTTCGATGCCGCGCATCAGCAGGCGCTCACGCGTCTCCAAGAAATTACGAATGCGGCGCAGCGGCTTGGATTCGTCATCATTACTATTCTTGCGCTCACCAGTATTGCGATTTGTTTCAATACGCTGCGATTGGCGATTTACTCTTCTCGTGAAGAAATTGCGGTCATGCGTCTGGTAGGTGCAGGGCAAGCCTACATCCGTGCACCGTTTTTGGTGGAAGGTATGCTCTACGGACTCATCTCGGGCGTACTTACGCTCCTCATTTTCTATCCGCTTACGTACTGGCTCGGCAATGCGACGCAGAATTTCTTTGGCGGAGTGAATATCTTTACGTACTATCTTTCCAACTTCCTCTTCTTCTTTATTGGTATTATCGGCACCGGCATGGTGCTTGGTGCAGTGGCCAGCTATTTGGCAGTGCGCCGCTATCTTAAGATCTAATATCGTATGTCCAGCACACAACGAGACACGCCACCAAAATATATTTTTGTGGTCGGCGGCGTCATGTCCGGCATTGGAAAAGGAGTCGCGGTATCGGCAATCGGGCGGATTCTCAAATCGAAAGGGTTTAGAACCACCGCGATCAAAATAGATCCGTATATCAACGTGGATGCGGGCACCATGAACCCGACCGAACACGGAGAAGTGTTTGTACTTAATGATGGATATGAAACCGACCAGGATATGGGCAACTATGAACGGTTTCTCGATGTAACGCTTCCGGAGATTAACTACATGACGACCGGACGGGTGTATCTGGAAGTGATCCGTCGCGAACGCAATCTGGAATATAAAGGGAAAAATGTCGAAGTCGTGCCGGATATTCCACGCGAAGTGATCCGCCGCATCCATGCAGTACAGGAGCATGCGGATGCGGATGTCACGCTTATTGAGATAGGAGGGACGATCGGGGAATATCAGAACATCATCTTTTTGGAAGCAGCGCGCATGCTCAAACAGAAGTATCCGCGAGATGTTGCTGTCGTCATGGTCTCCTATGTGCCCATCCCGAACAACATTGGCGAAATGAAGACAAAGCCGACGCAGTATGCGGCCCGGTCGCTCAATAGCGTGGGACTGCAGGCGGATGTGATTCTTGCACGCGCGGTCATGCCGATTGATCAGAAACGAAAAGAAAAGATCGCGGTATTTTGCAATATTCTTCCTGAGCGGGTGATTTCTGCGCCTGACGTAGAAAGCATTTATGATGTGCCGATCAACTACGAGCGGGATAATTTGGGAAATATTTTATGCGACGTACTCGGACTGCCGCAGCGAGAGAGTGATTTGGCTGATTGGGAAGCGTTCGTCAAACAATCGCATAGTCCCGATGTCGTGGAGATTGCGGTGGTAGGAAAATATTTCAACTCAGGAGAATTCGTGCTTTCAGATGTCTATATCTCGGTGCTCGAAGCGCTCAAGCATGCGGCATATCACCACCATCGAAAACTGCGCATGACCTATCTTGCATCTCAGGATTTTGAATCAGGAAAAGTGCCGCTTACTGAGCTCGACAAGTACGACGGCGTGCTTATTCCTGGGGGATTCGGTGAAACGGGAGTAGAAGGAAAAATTAAGGTGATTGAGTATGTGCGCACGCATCATATTCCGTACTTCGGTCTCTGTTACGGCATGCAATTAGCAGTGATTGAATATGCGCGTCATATACTCGGTCTTTCTGATGCACATACAACAGAAATTAATCCTGATACTCCGCATCCGATTATTACCATCATGGAAAGCCAAAAGAAGCATGTGGCCGAAAACACCTATGGCGGCA
>JAKAIP010000008.1 GCA_021825025.1 bacterium | reverse complement strand
ATCCATGAGTGCCATGAGCAGCTCGATCAACATAGAAAATGAAAGACGTAACCGCACAAACGAATGCTCCGTCAGGATGGAAGCGAGTGAAGCTCGGAGACGTTGCAACTATCACCAATGGTAAGACAAATGCTCAAGACGCTGTCGCAAATGGTGAATATCCGCTCTTTGATCGTTCCGTTTCTATAAAGCGTAGTAATAAGTATCTTTTCGACGGGACGGCAGTAATCCTTCCAGGAGAGGGGGCAGATTTTGTGCCGCGTTTTTATAGCGGGAAGTTTGATCTTCACCAGCGTACGTATGCGATATTTCCGAATGAGCAGGTAGATGCTGTATTTCTTTTCCAAAACCTTAATGCAAATCGGGAAATTTTTGCGAAGAATGCTGTTGGTAGCACAGTAAAGTCCTTACGTCTGCCTATCATTCAAGCGGTTGATGTTTTGCTCCCCTCTCTTCTTGAACAGAAAAAGATTGCGGAGATTTTGGGGGCGGTGGATGAGGAGATTGCAAAGACTGACGAAATTATCGCTGCGACCGAGAAGCTTAAGCGCGGACTAATGCGGGAGCTTTTTGCCAAAGGCATTGAGCATTCCAAATTCAAGAAGACGAATATTGGTGAGGTGCCATCAGAATGGCAGCTCATGAAGCTGGGAGAAATCGCCACGATTACACGTGGAGGTTCACCACGACCAATCGAAAGTTATATTACATCTGATGACGATGGTCTAAATTGGCTAAAGATTGGAGATATAAAACCCGGCGCGAAATATATTGAACAGACAAGCCAGAAGATAAAGAAAAGCGGTTTGTCAAAAACGACACTCGTACAGGTTGGAGATTTTATACTTTCCAATTCAATGAGTTTCGGTCGCCCATACATAATGAAGATTGAAGCGTGTATCCACGACGGCTGGCTCGCGTTTAAGGATATCAAGACGAGCCTCATTAGTTCCGATTTCCTATATTATCTTCTCTCTTCGGAAGTACTGCAGGATAATTTTTGGGCTATCGCGGCAGGATCGGGCGTAAAGAATCTTAAGAAGGAATCTGTTGCGAATGTTGTTGTCGCACTGCCGTCTGTAGAAGAACAGAATCAAATTGCCGAAATTCTTTCCGCCATCGGTGAAAAGATATCGATTAATCAGAAGTTGAGAGACGAGATGGTCTTACTGAAGAAAGGTCTCATGCAGGATTTGTTGAGTGGTAAAAAACGAGTATGAAGTTGCTTTTTCTAGATTCGAATATCTTTCTCAACTTCTACGACTTCCACGACGAAGATCTGACTCAGTTGGCAAAATTGGTCGATTTCATCAAGGCCGGAGAGATAAAACTCTTTCTTACAACTCAAGTATGCGATGAGGTAAAAAGGCATAGAGAGACGCGCTTGAAGAGTGCCTATGACAAACTCATTGATTCAAAACCGGTGTTGGCCATGCCGCCGTTTTGTAAACACTACGGAGAATATGTAGACATAAAGCGCACTCAGAAGATCCTCGACCAACTTAAGTCACAGTTGAGTAAGAAATTGTGGGACGATATCCAAAAGCGTACGCTGAAAGCTGACATCATCATAGATGATCTTATAAAGGCCAGTCAGGTTATTGACTCAGACAAATACTTACCACAGGCCATTCAGAGGTACCAGTTTGGGAGACCTCCAGGTAAGAAAGACAGGAGTCATGGCGACGAGATTAACTGGGAAGCTCTTCTTGCTGAAGTCGATGAAGTCGGCGAGTTTATAATTTTGAGCAAAGATGGAGATTATGCTCATGCGATTGACGAGCACTTCCTAAAAGATTATTTGGTTGATGAATGGAAGGAGCACCATCCGGAGAATGAAATTTTCTTCTATAGAAGTCTCACACAATTCTTCTCTGAACACGATATCAAAATTGAACTGCGCGTTGAACAAGAAAAAGATGACCTTGTGCGGGGGATGATAGTTAGTTCAAACTTCCTAACAACTCACGATCTTATTAGGAAACTTTCTAAATACAGCAGTTTTTCTGATGATCAGATAAAGGGACTGGCAACAGCTTTGTTGGAGAATAGTCAGGTCCGCTGGATTATTCAGGACGAAGATGTCCGCAAGTTTTATGAGGCGCATTTACTTGTGAGATCAGATCTCTTCGACGTAGAGACCTTTGGTGAAATCCATAAATCAATTCAGAATGAAGATGGAGAAACTAATGTTTCAAATGAATTGGAAGAACTTGAGAAGAAAGTCGAATCTCAGGGAGAGGAGACGGATCCAGAAGACATACCATTCTAAATATGAAATTCAACGAACAATACACAATCGAATATCACGTCATAAAATTTCTGCGAGAGCGGCTTGGCTACGAATATATTCTTGCCGACGAATTCTCGAAGCTGCGAACATTTGAGACGGAATTCATCGTCACTCCACATCTCCTTGCTGCGGTTCAGAAGATAAATGACGTTGATGAGAATGTCGCCCAGAGTGTCGTGCGCGAGGTGAAGAAGCTCGATACCAATGAGGCATTCCTGTTCGCCATTCGTAACGGCATCAACCTGAAGGATCCAAACACCGGCATGTTCCGTGATTACAAGATCGTAGATTTTGATAATCCTGACAATAACCACTTTGTTGCTACTAACCAGTTCTACTTCGAAGGTGTGACTGAGAATATCCGTACTGACGTATTAGTATTTTTGAATGGTCTTCCAATTAGCGACATCGAGGCGAAGAGTCCCACTGCTTCTAGTTCGGTGAATTTCGAGAACGCTATCGACCAGATTAAGCGGTACGAGCGTGTCGCGCCGAAGCTTTTCCTACCGAATGCATTCAATATCGCGACGGATGGTCTCAAGACCGTCTACGGCACCACGTATTCCCCAAAGCAGTACTTCCTTACGTGGCGCGAGGATCCGCATGGCAACAAATCTGAATTTGAAGAAGAACTCGATGCGACACTTTTCTACTTGTTCGATAAACAGCGTCTGCTCGATGTGCTCAAGAACTTTATCGTCTTCGAGAAGAAGAAGGATGGCGTCACCAAGAAGATCGCTCGCTACCAGCAGCTTTATGCCACCAATAAAATTGTTGAGCGAGTGAAAGAGGGTGAGCACAAGAAAGGTCTCATTTGGCATACACAAGGGTCTGGGAAGACGCTCACCATGTTCTTCACGGCATGGAAGCTTCGCTACGATCCACTTCTCAAGAATCCGAAGGTCTTTATTCTCATTGATCGTATTGATCTTGATGATCAGGTGTTTGAGGAATTCGAAAGTTGGGGCGGTCAAAACCTTATTCGCGTTGAATCGCGCAGGGATTTGGAGAAGAAAATTAAGGGAGCAGATCGCGGTATCTTCATTTCCACCATTCAGAAGTTCAGTGAGCTCGAAGACGTTGAGGGGCTAGATGGGAACGTCATTGTGCTCTCTGATGAAGCGCATCGAGACAATGAAGGTATTTCAGCGATTAAAATGCGCAACGCGTTTAAGGATGCGTTCTTCTTCGGATTCACTGGTACACCGATTGATAAGCTGACGCTCAATACGCATCGCAATTTTGGTGAGGAAGGAGAGCGCTATCTTGATTACTATTCTATCCAGCAGGCTATCGACGATGGTGCGACGCTTCCTGTCACCTACGAAGCGCGACTATCAAAGTTCTTCATAGATGAAGAAAAAGTGGATAAACAATTCAACGATCTTACTGAAGATCTCAGTGACGCTCAGAAAGAACTCCTTACTAAACGCTATGGAAAGAAGGAAGCGCTTGTAAAACTTGATAAGCGTATGGAGGCAATTGCTCGCGACATCGTCGAGCACTATAAGCTCTACGTCCTTCCGAATGGTTTCAAGGCGCAGATCGTCTGCTACGACCGTGAAGCAACTGCGAAGTATAAAGACTTGCTTGATAAACTCATTCCGGCAGAGTGGTCTGAAGTCGTGTACTCACCGGGCGATCCAAATAGCGAAAGTGATGATCTTAAGAAGTACAACACCAACAAACAGAAGCGCGAGAAGGTAATCGAGCAGTTCAAGGATCCGGCTAACCCGCTGAAGTTCCTTCTTGTCTGCGATATGCTCCTGACCGGCTTCGACGCGCCAGTGGAGCAGGTGATGTATCTCGATAAGCCGCTACGCGACCACAATCTCCTTCAGGCAATCGCTCGCACAAATCGTGTCTATCCGAACAAGGGCTGCGGCAAGATAATTGACTATTACGGTGTCACCAAGAACCTCTACGACGCGCTCAACTTCGACGAGAGTGTGGTCGACACGGCGATGATTAACATCGATCGGCTCAAGGAGGAATTCATAAATATGCTTGATCAGGTAATGAGTCTCTTTGAGGGAGTAAATATCGAAGATCCTTCTATCGATAATTTGCGCCGCTGCCTTAAGATCTTCATCGACAATCAGAGCAAGCAGCAATTCTTTAAGGATAAGTATGCTCGGTTGAAAATGCTATTCGAGATTCTTTCACCTGATCCGTTCCTCATGGAATATCTGCGCCGCTTCGAGTGGGTCACGAGTTTCTATCTCGCTTTCGTGAAGGAATTTCAGATTGATGATATTGATGCCTTTTCGCTTGCCGAATATGGCGAGCACATCAAGAAACTTATTCAGGAGAAGATCGACTACGAAGGTATTACAAAGAACTTCCGCGAGCTCAATGTGCATGATCTGGCGACTCTCAATAAACTCGACAAGTTGCCAGATGAAGAGAAGGCGCTCAACCTCGAAAAGATGCTCAAACGCGAGATATCAATCAATATTGACACCCATCCCGCCTTCAAGAAATTCAGCGAACGCCTCACAGCGGTTCGTCAGGAATTTGAGAATAGTCAGATTGATCTCGCTGAACGCATCAAGCGTTATTACGAATTGTTAAACGACATCAAGACCAAGACGGAAGAGGCGAAGGAGCTTGGTTATTCTCTTCAGGAATATGGCCTCTACGGTATCTCGGAGGAATTCATTGCTGAATCTGATAAAGAAGTAACAAGAGAATTCATAAAGGAGATGGCGCTCCGCCTCAAGAGCGTGCTTGATGAAGGTTGGCAGGATTCCTCAAAGAGGGAAGAGTTCCTTAAGGAAGCAAAGCGCACTCTTCAGGAGCTGATTCTCAAGGACTACAAGGATCGGATCAGAGTCTCGGATTTCCACAAATATCTGAATCGTTTGATTGATGTGGTCATTAGACGCTTCTAATCATGGAAAAGCACATCGAGCTTCACAAGAGGAAGGTCGTTTATACGCTCAAGGTGAGCAACCGAGCTCGACGAATGCGACTAGCCATCTATTGTGACGGTGCTTTCGTGGTAACAGTGCCGCAGAACATGAATCAGGGGTTGGTAGAGCAATTCATAATCAAGAAGTCTCAGTGGGTTCTCGACAAGCTCGAATATTTCAAAAGCTTCTCCGGGACTCTTTTCATCAAGAGCACCAAGAAGGATTTTGCTGATCATAAAGAAGAAGCTCTGGCTCTCGCCGAGCGGCGTGTTGAGTACTTCAATAAGGTCTATAAGTTCAGATTCAACAAGATCAATATAAAGAACCAGAAGACGCGTTGGGGTAGCTGCTCCAGAAAGGGGAATCTCAACTTCAACTACAAGATTGCTCTCCTGCCACAGCGCATGGCGGACTACATCATCGTCCATGAGCTCTGCCACCTAGGCGAATTCAGTCATTCTCGGAAGTTCTGGAATCTGGTCGCTAAGACCATGCCGGATTATCTAGAGATTCGTAACGAGCTGAAGAAGAACAAAGTGAGCTTCTACTAAATTTGAAGTTGAAAAAGCGATTATCACTATTTTCTAATCTACGCTAACATTAGGGAAGTGGTGCCTTTCTGGGCGTCACCGTGCGACATACGAATAAAAATGACCTAACCCCGCCGGAGAAATCCTCGGATATGGTCGAAAATCGCAAGCAACATAGAAAACCCGTCATCAGGGCGTTGCTTGCGTTATAGGGGGAAACTCCTATAGGCCCGAAAGGGCTCCTGGTGGCGGGTTTTGTGCTACCCGCTCACTAGGATTTACCAACTATCGGTATCCTATATGAGCTCCATCTTCGTACTACTCCTTCTTCTTTCAGTGATCGCCCTTGTTGTAGGGCTCGTGCGCCCGTCCCTTGTACGACTCGCTTCCCGTAAGCGAGTCGGTTTAGTTTTTGGCGGGTTGATTCTCGGTTCCGGAATCGTCATTGGGGTCATCTCCCCGGCACCGACGAAATCGGCCGTCTCCGAATCGAGTGCGGCTGCAGCTACAACTACCGCTGCAACTCCTGCGCCGGTCGCGGCTCCGGTAACTGGAAAAGTCGCATCGGCACCCGCAGTGTCTACGCCAAGCCCAACCTCCTGCGCACAAGCGATACTCATTTCTTTCCCGAAGGTCACGGCAGCCTACACCAAGGCGTACGACGATGGAAAGGTCGCACTCGGCACCCATCAATACACGGATGCCTCGGCAGGTCTTCAGGCGCTCATGGTGCCGGGCTCTGCAGCCAGCAACTTCTCGGCTTGGCATAAGACGTGGACTGTGTACGAGCCTTCGTTCTATGACTCCATCGTGAAGGCGTACACCACCGGCTCGGATTGTTACTACGGCAGCAAGCAGACGGAGCCGGATGCTCTCGCTAACTGGCGCGATGACATGGTTCAGCTTGATAGCGATATCACCACTTGGGGAACGGATGCGACCGACTGGCAGATAAGCGCCAAATCAAGCACAGTCTTGAAGCAGGATGAAGCGAACGTAAATGCCGACATCGCGATGGTTCAAAAAGATTTGGACGCCTTCAAATAAGGGAAGACCATGAACGTATTCGGTGCATTTCTATCTTTGTTTTTTGCGGCGACCTCCTTTTTAGGAGTGCACTCGCAACATCTTTCTCCGGTAGTGGCTCCGTCATCCGCACCTGTCGTGGCGACGTCGACAACTCAGGCAGTCGAAAGACCCATCGTTCCTTCGAGCACTCCAAACGTCCGTCCTGTGCAACAAGTGGCGGTAGCCCCAACGAGCACTCAGTCTATTGCCGTTACCTACACTCCTCCGGAAAAGACGGGTGGCTGTACGGCTAATCAGGCGCTCCCGGACCACGTCTGCTCGCCGGGCGCGGTGCTCACGACCGACACGAGCGTCATCTGCGTCTCCGGTTATACGAAGACCGTTCGGAATGTACCGATCTCAGAAAAGGAGAAAGTCTTCGCCGAGTACGACATACCGTGGTCTCTCCACAGCGGATACGAAGTCGATCACATCATCAGTTTGGAGCTCGGCGGCAGCAACGATATCTCGAATCTTTTTCCTGAATCGTATTCGATCCGATATGGTGCCCGAGTGAAGGACACGTTCGAGAATTATTTGCATAAGCAGGTGTGCAGCGGCAACCTTTCCGTCACAGCTGCACAACAAGAGATTTCGACCGACTGGCTCGCATACTATCTCGCATGGCAGAACGGTACGGCGACACCGGCTCCGCCAGCAGATGCAGTGACAGCCACGACGCCTGTCGCGACTGCCACCACGAATGTAACGCCCTCCGACACTTCGGCTCCTGCGTATTACACGTCTTCATACGGCACATCAAAGTACTACTATCCCGCATCGTGTTCGGCATGGAAGGGTTTGAGCTCGAAGTACTTGACCCCGTTTCCTTCGCTCCAAGCACTGCTCTTGAAGTACCCGAACAAGACACTAAGTCCGCAGTGTCCTTAGAGGTCGTGTATTTTTTGCGGAACGTCTTGATGCCTTTCGCTTGTCCTCGTCTGAGTAGCGGCAACTGAGTCATCAAGAAGTTCGCGCAAGTGGGTGTAGTGCAACGACTTCATCGGCTCGGGAAGCGCTTCGATGAGGAAGCGTATGTCACCTTCGGTAATTTGTCCCTCAGGTTTTGCCGCCTTCGCAGCGTCTCGTTTCTTGAGAGCGTATAGGAGTGCCTGCCAATGACCATCCTTTAGTTTCTTGTGGTGCATGGTGGTCACAAGATCGTCGAACGTCTCGTTTCCGAGTACTTTTGCCCGATCTACCTTCTGTCGGAATTCAAGCTTATTCCTGTATAAGCGGTAATAGAGCTGACGAGACACCCCGGCGCGTTTGCATGCGGCGGTAACCGTATGGCCCTCCTCCAGGGTGCTAATCAGTATCGATTCCGCATCATGCGAGTGCATGGATCTTCACGCGTTTCTTCCCGGAAAACTTCTCCCAGCGGTTGAGAATCACCTCAGCATACGTCGGTACCTTCTCCATGAGGAAGCATCGACGGCCGATGGTGTTTGAAGCAATCAGGGTAGATCCGCTACCACCGAACGGCTCGACGACCAAATCGCCACGCTTCGTGAGGGTCTTTATGTACGGGATGAGGATCGGGAGCGGCTTCGTCCCGAACACGATACCTTGGCCGGATGATTTCTCATCTGCTGCCGGGTGCTCGATAACGTCAGTGGGGCAGTTCTTCTTTCCTTTCCCATACGACTCCCAATGTGCCTTGCCAGAAGTGGCATAGAGCGCAGCTTCGTATTCGTTCTGGAAGAGCGGTTCATCCTCCGGCGACTCGTTTAGCGCAACATCGCCGGACGTGCCGACGAGTGCGAAGTCGTGGCGGTTGTAGAACTTATGTGGGGCGGTAAATCCCTGCACACGATTGGGGATGTGCCAGATGATGGTGTTCCGATACTTCCAATGCTTCTCGAGCGCATTCCAGATAGTCCGGAGATTCTTCGGATTCTCATAGACCATGATGGAGAAGTCCTTGTTTTGAATCTTCGCGACGTTTCCCATCCAGAGCTCGGAAAAGTTTTCCGGGAGCTCGTCGGTTTCAAGGTACTTGCGGTCACGCCTGAGGCCGAATCCTTCGGTTGCTTTGCCGTTACGCTTCTTCCCGTGGAGGTAGTCGAGCAAATAAGGTGGATCGGTCATACACATATCGGCATTATGTTCGCCGAAGAGAGTGAGCATATCCGACTCGACCGTACTGTCGCCGCACATGAGGCGCGAACCATCAAGGTCATACACATCGCCTTTTTGCACGGTTACGTTCTCGATGCCGAGCTTTTTAAGTTCGTCTGACATGGAGAAGGGGGTTGGATTGCCTTCGTCGGAGAAGATCTCATCCATTTCTTCACTTGAGAATCCAATGTCCTGCAGGAAGACTTCACCGAAGTCAGCAAGGAGACTCAGATCGAACTCCCCGGTGTTTTTATTAAGGCGTATGTTCAACTCCTTTTCACGCTCGAGCTCAGGGATGTTGAGATACACGACGGGTACCATTTCTCTCCCTAGCTCTTGAAGCGCTTTGAGGCGCATGTGTCCGCCGATAAGGACATTCATGCGCCCGGGTGCTGAGTTGGCAATTACAGGATCCACCATATCGAATCGCGTGATGGATTCCTTGAGTGCAGTCATCGCTTCGACAGGGTGACGACGCGGATTGTATTCTGATGCTTTTAAGTCTGCGAGCGGGACATAGGTGATTTTTAGAGTGTCTGAGGTCATAGATGTGAGTGAGCTAATAGAAGAAGCACCCGCATAAGCGGTTTAGCAAAAGATGCGGCGGGAGTGCCTTCGCATCGTGCGTGTTTCGGAGGCTATCCGAAATTCTCGCAGTTCAATAAAGCGTGGTTGCTCGTGGAGGCTGTCCTCGGCTTCACGTAGTTAAAGCATACCTCCACATCAACGAAAGGGGAGCCCCTAATTACAGCGAGTTGTGGATAAACAACGCTTATCAAGACTTGTCAAAGCTTGTCACTGTTTATAGTGATATAATTTACGCATGAAGCAAACAAAAAAGCTTTATGTCGAACGACTTCCTAACATGACCTACGGGGTAAAAGCGACGCATACGGACAAACCGATTGTTACGGCTAAAACTCAAGCTGCAGCAATTGTTAAAGCGAAGAAGCTCGATCCAAAGGAGCTTCTCGTTGAGCGTGTCCGTGTGACTATCCGGGGAAGTCGTGACAAATGGCGGAAGGCAAGCTAATGGTCTTTGCTTTCCGATATTTACGTAACAACGAATGTTGTGTTATTGAAGCGTGAGTAAATACCATTTCAAAAGAAACCTGTTTCTCGCAGGCAATTATCTTCTTGGTGCGGTTGTCTTCTATGAAGACGCAGAGAAACGCCCCTGCTTGAAATTTCAAATACAACATAAACTCGAAGGAGATCTTTGGGTGAGGGATAGAAAGACTAGTAAAGAGAAGAGCTTCTTGCCTGAACAAGGAAAGGCAATGAGTGGTGATGTCTCATACAAGTTTGCCGACCACCTGCTTGAAGTTAAGACTCAGATTCCAGGCGAACCACCACGTCCGTTGATGACAGAGGTTCCGACACCCCCGGGGAATTACTTATTTATGATTCGGGTCAAAGATTGGAGCCATCTTCCCGTGGAGGAGCCTGGTCAAGACGCTCTGGTCCTTACTCCTGCTTGGCCTTGTAAGGAGGTCGTTATTTTTGTTTCTTTTGCAGGTTCCGACGGTAAACCATTTATGCCTGAAGATGGTGTGATGAAAGAGAGGGAGGGTCGCACTATTATCTTAGATTTGCCGCTCCCAGTACCGTACGACAAGGTATGGATAGGGATTGGAGAGGATGCTGGCAATAATGAGCGTTATCCATTTACGATAAAGGCGCCGAATTATCGGAATCTAGAATAACGAGAAAGTTGTAACGTTTGTAACACTCAGTACAGTACCGCCGCCCTTGTTGGCCGATCTGAAGCGAGCGAAAACCCTTCAAATCATTGGAAACTGACCCATACCGGCCCCCATCGACTAAGGGGGAAGGAAGGCCCCTTAAAAACCTTGTAACTCCCTATGGGTACGGGTACAGTACCGCCTCGGGCAACAAGCAAGCAAAAGCCGCCCGAAAGGGCGGCTTTTGCTATACTTCAAATAACGTATGACATCAGATGAGATAATAAGGTGGCAGACATATCAAT
>JAKAIP010000007.1 GCA_021825025.1 bacterium | reverse complement strand
AATAGGTACCAGTTGCATCTTTTGCCGGCGGCTGCACGTACCCAAGCACAGAGGATATGCCTTGATAGGGTGCGTATACCCGTTTTGCAAAATCGTCAGTAAGTTGTGCGCGGGAATTACTTGCTAGTACGAGCCCGTTTCGATCGAGAATGTCTCCGCGATCAGCGAATATAACCTGCTGTGTCAGCTGGTTCTCCATCGCCCGTATAGCATACGTTTGCCCGTGCGCAATCTGGAGATCCCCTGCGCGAATCACCAGGACGAAGAACAGCAGCGCGATGATGCCCGCAGCGGTGCGTGGTACATTTCGATCAATCGGCCGCTCCATACGCCCTTCAAACTGGTCCTTATCAAATGACGGGAGGTTGGAGGCATCGATAAAAATATCTTCAGGAGTAATTTCACTTTTTCTCCGTACTCCCCGTCTGCGCCACCACATGAGCTCAGTATAGCGGCGCACGGGCATTCATCAAATATGAAGTCTACTTATTATAGATATTCAGGCATGTGCGCACGAATCTGCTGGAGTACTATGTACCGCAGAATAAGTGCTGCAGAACACAACAGCGTCAAAGGAAAGAGAATTGTATGAAACATGCCGGTTGGTCTTCCCCATAGCAGATCGGCACCTACTGCTATGAGCAGCGACAGAAACCATGCGTCATCGAGAATAAAACAAGTGATTGCCAGAAGTGTAAGCGGCCACCACAAAAATAAATAACTCGCTACTAGAAATATCCAACCAAAAATGAAGAGTGTCTTACGCATGTTTCCACACTTCTACGTACTCAAGCTCCTCAATATTGACCGGTTCATGCAGATATACGTTCTCAAATGATTGATTAGCGGGAGCATCCACGGCAGATACGGTGCCAATAAATCCTCCTACAATACTGGGAAACACTATAGTATCTCCAGGAGCAACTGTAGTGCCCGAAGGAACTTTTCCCATAAGCGCGCCGCCGCCTTCCCCAGTAATCACAATTGGCATAATGGATCCTTGCTGTGTATGCAGCAATGCATTGTAGGTTTGATCGGGAGCGGAAAAGAGCGTGACATATGACACTGATCGATCTGCTTGCGATATAAATCCGATTAGAGTAGTACCACCAGAGGCAACCATATCACCAGTAGCAACCCCGTCATTCGTACCAGCATCAATAAGGAGCGTATCGTATGGAAGTGCCGGAGGACGAATTAAAATAGCACCTAGGATAACAGGAGTATTCCCATCTCTCCCCAATCGACTCTTAAGGTCAAGCGTTTCTTGATAGAGTGCATTTCTGTCGGCAAGTGCTGCCGTACTGGAAGCGAGTGCTGCCTGCAGCGCCTGATTTTGAGCCATCAGTGCCGTCTTGGACATAAACTGTGCCTGCCAATCAGCTGAGATTGCAACAAGACCTTGGCGGGCCTGTAATAGCGGCACACCAACACCCCACATACTGTTACCAAGCGGAAAGCGTAAAAGAATCACGACACCAAGCACGACTATCACTCCCACGATGAGGCCGACGTATCGCTGCAGTGGATAGCGAGTTCGATTAGGCGAGATCCTCGTCATATTCGATGAGCATATCCTTGTAGAGATCTAGGTTCTCCAAAATGACACCGGTGCCACGCGCCACCGCCGTAAGCGGATCATCAGCGACCATCACCGGCACCTTCAACCATTCCGCAAGTAGTGGAGCTAGTCCTTTGATGAGTGCGCCACCGCCACACAGTACAATACCTGAACGGATAATGTCTCCCAAAATTTCTGGTGGCGTAGTTTCGAGCACTTCTCGTATGGATTCAATGAGCGTATCGATGGATTGTGAGATTGCTTCGCGAATATCAGAATCAGTAAGCACGATTTCGCGTGGCAATCCGCTAATGAGATCACGGCCGCATACTACTGCTTCAAGGCGTCCCTCTCCTTCGAGGATCGCACCTATGGCAATCTTTACCTCTTCTGCCGTTTTTTCACCAATAAGCATCTTGAATTCGGACCGTACATAGGAAATGATATCTTGATTGAGTTTATCGCCCGCGATGCGCAGATTCTTCGATCGCACGATACCGCCCAGAGAAAGAACAGCAATATCAGTGGTACCCCCGCCGATATCGACGATCATGTTGCCAATTGCTTCTCGAATAGGCATGCGAATGCCGAGTGCCGCCGCAATCGGTTCTTCAACGATAAATGCTTCGCGTGCACCGGCATTCTCCGCTGCATCTTTGACCGCACGAATCTCTACATTGGTTATACCAGAGGGAACACCGATAACCGCTCGCGGTCCAAGCATCTTCTTCTGAATGCCCTGCGCCCGATTCATGAGGTGTGCGAGCATTTCTTCGGTTGCTTCAAAGTCAGAGACAACTCCATCGACCAAGGGGCGCACCGCCGCAAGATGTCCAGGGGTACGGCCGAGCATTTGCTTGGCTTGTGCGCCAATCGCTACCACTTGCCCGGTTTTCTGATTGATCGCCACCACAGACGGTTCTGTCACCACGATACCCTTGCCACGCAAATAGACCAGCGTATTCGCCGTTCCTAGATCAATACCAACATCATTGGAAAGGAGTGGTGAAAGTTGTTGTCTAAAACGTTCAAGCATGGGTGTCTAGTGAGGTAAGTAATTGAGAAGTAGTCATCGTAGATACTTTTCCGGTAGCACGCTCCACACACTCGAACATTCCCGCAGCAAGCGTTTTTTCGGACACGACGATGCGCAGCGGGATACCAATCAAATCGCTGTCTGCAAATTTCTCTCCCGCACGCAGATCACGATCATCCCAGAGCACTGAGATACCTGCTTGGGTGAGTGTTTGATAAAGCTCATTGGATTCTGTTCTCACCTCCTCACTGTCTCCGGAGAGTTCGACTAGATGTACTCGAAATGGAGCAATGCTTTCCGGCCACACTATGCCCCTTTCATCAGCAAATAGTTCCACGATAGTGCCCATAAGACGAGTGATGCCGATGCCGTAGGAACCCAAAATGACCGGCTGCTCTTTTCCTGCTTCATCTTTGTAATAGAGGCCGATTTGTTTTGCCTTGGTATCTCCGAAACTGAATATATTCCCCACTTCAATCGCTTTTGCTTCTTCCAGTTCTCCGGTGATACCAAGCTGCGCAAGCACTTCCTTGGTATAGACTTCCTGATTGACAGCAATGTGCTTGGTGCGATCAATGTAAATAGTATCTTCTCCTGCATCGGAAAGCGTTTGAAATTCATGGCTGAATTCTGTAAATGCGCCTCCGGAAGCGTAGGTGAAGAAAGTGCGGTCTCCTATGCCGACACGATCAAATACGTTGGTGTATGCAGTAATCACTGATGCATAGAATGCTTCGTGGGCCGCTGCGTCGGTGCTATACGAATAAAGATCTTTCATAACAAATTCCCGGCCGCGCATGATACCACTTTTTGCGCGCAATTCGTTGCGTAATTTTGTTTGAAACTGATAGACGTACACAGGAAGATCTCGATAGCTGGAGAGAAAGCTTTTCATCATGTCGGTGATAGGTTCTTCATGCGACCATCCGAAACCAACTTCGCCGCCGCTTTTGAGTGCGGACTTAAACCAGACATCAACCTTAGCGTCATCCCAACGATCGGTCTGTTCCCACACTTCCTTGCGTTGCAGGGCCGTCATGATGATTTCCTGGCCGCCGATAGCATTCATTTCTTCGCGCACAATCTGTTTGATACGCTCCACCACCCGCAGTCCAAGTGGCAGGTATGCATACACCCCTGCCATTTCCTTATGCACAAATCCCGCACGGATAAGCAGCTGTGCGTTTTTTGAAACCTCATCTTTTGGCGCTTCCTTTCTCGTTTTCGTGAATAGTTGTGACTGACGCATATGGCGCCATTGTAATGGCAAACGCGGCAGGGAGCAAAAAACAGCCTACGGATGAAGCAGGTGGAGAATGTCGTGGTAAGAAACGGCGATAAGAAGGGCTATGAGAAGCGCAAAGCCAAGCAAGGTCAGCCGAGTCATGAGACGCTCAGAAATCGCTCTGCCGCGGGCCCGTTCGATAAGAAGGAGTGTCAGCCGGCCGCCATCCAGACCGGGTATAGGAAGAATATTGATGAGTGAGAGATTGATGGAAATGAGTGCCGTAAGAACGAGCGTGGCACTTGCTCCCTGCTGCACGGCAGAAGCACCGATATCGGCAATACCGATCGGTCCGGCAATCTGCGAGAAGTTTGCTGTACCCTTAAACAGTGCAGCGAAGAATGCAACAAGACCCTGTGCTGTGGAAACGGTCATATGCCAAAAGAGCAACGCTCCCTGCTTCAGCGCTTGAAAAAAAGGAAGTTGCACAATACCGACATCAGCCAGTTCTACGCCGATCACCCGTTCTCCCAGCACAATGCCGGGTGCAGGAGTCACTAAAAATGTTTTCTGCACCCCATGGCGCTCGACAGAGAGCACAATACTCTGCGTTTGATGATTCGCAATAAATTGCTGTACATGGAGAGCATCCGCTCCTGAGGAAAGCGCTGTCGCACCAGTTTCAACAGCAGTGATCTGGTCGCCGGACATGAGTCCTACTTTATCCGCCGGAGAACCAGGCACGACGGAAACGATAGTGGTATGCGGATGCGCAATGGTTCCTACTCCTGAGTTTGCCGCGGCAGGAATACCCACCATGTACCCCGCGGAAAGAAGGACCCATGCAAACAGCAAATTACATAGAATACCGGCAATGACTACTGTTCCTTGTAGGTACCATGGCTTATCTGTAAAACGCCTTCCTCCTGGCTGTACATCTGTTTCGGTGCTTTCTCCAAAAATACGCACAAATCCGCCAAACAAGAGCAGATTGAATGAATAGAGTGTATCTCCTTTTTGTATGCCAAAGAGCCGCGGCGGAAATCCAATACCAAATTCCTCGACCCGCATACCGGAAAGCTTTGCCATCACAAAGTGACCGAACTCATGTACGAGAATAAGAGCAATAAGGATGATGACAAAGATGAAGACCGCCATATCTACCCCACTATCTCCTTCTCTTTCCGGGCAAACGCCTCATCGAATACTTGGTTGGCCGCATCTACTCGTTTCTGCATGTCTTCTTTGTTGCGGAATTTATCATCCTCACTAATCTGTTTATTGCGTTCCTGTGCTTGAATGTCGTTCCATACGTCATCACGCGCGCCACGCAGTGCGGTACGCGCATCTTCGAGCTTTGCTTTTGCCAACTTAATGAGCGCCTGTCGACGCTCCGCGGTCAGTTCCGGAAAAAAAATGCGTAGCCCTTTATCGTCAGTGCTTACCGAAAGACCGAGATTAGCAGCAACGATCGCCTTCTCTATCTCCTTACTCTGCGACTGATCCCATGGGGCAATGCGCAAGGTGCGCGCATCTTCGATGGCGATTGAAGCTACCTGTCCGATATGCATGCGCGTGCCGTAACTCTCTACGAGCACGCTGTCGAGAATCGACGGCGTAGCCCTACCGGTGCGGATACTGGAAAACTCTCGTGCCAAATGCTCCTGAATGTCTTGTATGCGCTGTTCAAACGCGGTGAAGGAATATGCCATAGCGAAAGTATACTATATTCGAAATCGCTTGGCGGCAGGCGGATAAAGTTTGAGGAGTGGATCTTTGTTCGTGTCATACGGACGAGCGGGGGCAATGGTTCTCCCATATTCGATTACTCGGTAGGTAAAAGGAAACCATTCTTTTTTTGGCAACAACTCCATCAGATCTTTTTCAATCCGTACAGGATCACGATAGTCGGAAAGATCATATCGACGAACAAAGCGGAGCACATGCGTATCAACGGCAATGCCTTCAACCACGCCAAAGGCATTACCGAGCACTACATTCGCTGTTTTCCGCGCAACGCCCGGAAATCGAAGCAATTCCGGCATAGTAGCGGGTAGCTTGCCTCGATAGCGTTCTTTGAGCAGTTTTGCGGCCGCAAGAATGTTCTTTGTCTTTACCCGATAATAGCCGGCTGAGCGAATGTCCTGCGCAAATGTTTCCGGCTTCGCCCGTACATATGCATCCAGTGTTTTGTACTTTTTAAACAACCGTTCCGTAATACGGTTCACCATCTTGTCGGTGCATTGTGCACTCAGTTCAACTGCAACCAAGAGTTCCCAGGGCGTTTTGTAGTTGAGGGCGATGTGCGCCCCAGGAAACAGCTGTTTGAGCTTCCGATTGAGAGCGTAGAGGCGTGCTTTACGCACCATGAACTGCTGCTTGGTCATAGAGACGGAAGCGTTATAGCAAGATGTTCCAGTAACAGTTTCAGTGAAGCGCTATGATCGGAAAGATAGGATCGCACCAATGTAATCGCTGCAAGTCCTTCTCGGACATCAGCACGTGCGCTGGCAAGCGGATAGAGTGTCTGTTCGAGCGCATCCAAAAGATGCCGTACGCGATCTCGAACTCCCTCTTCTTCCGAAAGCAGCGTGGCGATCATCTTGCTTCGTTCACCAGCAGACAACCGCAGCAGCTCTGCTCCTGCTTCGTCCGCATCTTCTGTAAATACACTCGGATACTGCATGAACCGAGAACGGAGCGCCGGCAGCAGTATGCCGGGCGGTATAAGCAGTACAAGCACCATACCCAAGGGCGGTTCTTCCGCGAGCTTGAGAAGCGCCTGTTGCGCCTGCGTGGTGATAAGCGAAGCGGCAAGGATAAACAGCGATGTTCCTGTCGTACTTTTCAGCAGGGCTCGATCCGCAATAGTGCGTACCTCCTCTATGCCCAAGGTATCCCATACGCTGGCATAGATATTCGGATCATCAGGCTCGGTCACCTTAAACCGAACTCGCGCATCGGCCACAAGCTGCGGATACAATGTGCGCAGTCCTTCATACACGTATGCGTGATGCTGCATGTTAGCGCTTTGCAATGATTGCCTTTTTATAGGTATCCAAATGATCAAGAGCGATACCGGTTCCTTTCGCCACACAAAAAAGCGCTTCGTCCGCTACTTGCGCTTTGACACCCGTGCGACGCAAGACCAACTCGGGGAAATGCCGCAGCTGTGAAGTTCCTCCGGTCATGACAATGCCGCGGTCAATAATATCGCTGGCAAACTCCGGCGGTGTTTCCTGGAGCACGTCTCGGATCGCTTTGATGATTTCGCGCAGTTCCCGTCCCATCGCCTTCACAATATCGTTGGTTTTAAGTTCGATAGATCTCGGCAGTCCAGTAATAAAATCACGGCCTCGCACTTGCATGACTAATTCTTCATCGAGAGGAACCGCCGATCCGATAGTGATCTTCACATCTTCTGCTGTTTTCTCCCCGATGGCGAGGTTGTACGTCTTCTTGATGTAATCGGCAATCGCATAATCCAGCCGATCGCCTGCGCATTTGATGGAGGTTGAGGCGACAATCCCACCTAGGGAAATCACCGCGATATCGGTGGTGCCACCGCCGATATCAATGACCATGTTGCCACGCGGTTCTTGAATAGGAATGCCTGCACCGATCGCCGCCAGCACCGATTCTTTGACCACGTAGGCGCTCTTTGCGCCTGCACGAATTGCCGCTTCCACCACCGCGCGCCGCTCTGTGGATGTCACGCCGGTGGGCACCGACACCATGACTTCGGGACGGAAGAGTTGGAACGTGCCGAGCGCTTTCGTGATGAAATAGCGCAGCATCGCCTGCGTGACGCGATAATCGGCGATCACTCCGTCTCGCATCGGACGGTACGCGATGATTTCTCCTGGCGTGCGACCCACCATTTCCTTGGCTTTCGCGCCAACCGCAAGCACCCGTTTGTCTATTTCAGAAATGGCGACGACTGATGACTCGTTGAGTACGATACCCTTACCAGGAACATACACGAGCGTATTGGCAGTGCCTAGATCGATGCCGAGTTTGGGAGTAAAAAATGCCATGGGGTCATGATACCTAAAGGTAACGAGCAAAACAAATTTTGTCAGGAACCGGGAGAAGATGCTAGTCTAGTCTGCATGCAACCTACCGTTAACTTCAAAATCGATGGCGGCAAGAAACTCCACGGTACGGTGACCGTAAACTCTTCAAAAAACGGCGCAGTGGCCCTGTTGTGCGCCTCGCTCATCAACCGCGGAAAAACGACGCTCAAATCAGTGCCGAAAATAGAAGAGGTACACCGCATCATCGAGGTCCTGCGCTCCATCGGGACCATAGTGGAATGGCATGGTACGTCTGTAGTGATCACGCCTCCTGCTCATTTTTCACTGCCAAGCATTGATGTGGATGCTGCACAACGTACGCGCAGCATTATCATGTTCACGGGCTCGCTTATACACACCATTCCTTCTTTCGCGCTTCCGCAGGCGGGCGGATGCCGCCTGGGATCACGCACGGTGCGCCCGCATGTCTATGCGCTTGAAAACTTTGGCGTCTCCATCACTGCGACGCGCACCGCCTGGGAAGTGACTACAAAGGATCTGCATCCGGCAGAAATACTGATGTACGAATCAGGCGATACGGCGACCATAAACGCCATTCTTGCCGCAGCAGGTATTCCCGGCAAAAGCACGATCAAATACGCTTCCGCAAACTACCAGGTGCAGAACCTTTGCACCTTCCTATCGCAACTGGGCATCAAGATAGACGGCATAGGTACCACCACGCTTGTCGTGCACGGCAAAAAGCACATCAAAAAAGACGTAGTGTGCTCTGTTACGGAAGATCCGACGGATGCTATGTTCTTTATCGCCACCGCTCTGGTCACTCACTCCTCTCTCACGATAAAACGTTGCCCTATTGAATTTATCGAACTGGAATTGTTGGTGCTTGAAAAAATGAATGCGAAATATAAAATTTTGCGCCGCTATACCGGAGAGGGCCATGTCAAACTTGCTGATATCCAGATACTACCGAGCCGCTTGGTGGCACCGCCGGAAAAAATTCATCCGCTCCCCTATCCCGGACTCAATATCGACAACCTGCCTTTTTTCGCGGTCATTGCAACACAGGCGCGAGGCACCACGCTCATCCATGATTGGGTGTATGAAAAGCGAGCACTCTACTTTACAGAGCTCGACAAGCTCGGAGCCACTACGCTGCTTGCTGATCCACACCGCATTTCCATAACCGGACCTACTTCTCTGCGCGCCGCAGATCTCATCTGCCCTCCTGCGCTGCGTCCGGCGACGATCCTGCTTATCGCGATGCTCGGCGCGAAAGGCACATCCATGCTGCGCAATATCTACAGCATCAACCGTGGCTATGAAGGCCTCATAGCTCGCCTTTCTTCACTGGGCGCCCGAATTGAGATGCTTGAGGAACGTGCTTTTTAGGATTTATTTCCCACCAAAACTTTTTTGAGAAATCCTTTGCTTGTTCGCACACACTTTTGAGGTAGTACAAATCCTTGGTGGGAATCCCTTGGAGGATCTTTCCCATCCGCGGCATGGAAAGCGGCGGCAGATGATCGCGTACCCTGCTGCGGTTGAGTGCATCGCAGAAATAGCGCATGAGCTCGCCGCGCTCAGTCGCCTTGTCCTGTGTTTTCTTTTTTGAGAGATGAGCACTGATATGCTCCATAGCTTCAGTATATGGGAAAAACGCCTTTTTTTGTATATACTTTTCTCACATGTCCATCGTACAGACCGGCAATCCCGTATTGCGCCAAAAAGCAAAAGCAGTGCCCAAAAAAGAAATTGGTGCCTTGCGCAGCACACTGCGTCGCATGCATGCTACGCTTGCCAAAGAAGAGCACGGGGTAGCGCTTGCCGCACCGCAGATCGGTGTATCGAAGCGCCTGTTTATCATTTCAGAGAAAGTATTCGCCGATGAAGATGCTCCGAAACAGAAACATCTGGTGTTCATCAATCCGGAATTAGTGCGTCTTTCACGAGCAAAAAAAGAGATGTCGGAAGGCTGCCTGTCGGTGCGCGGCACGTACGGCATCGTAGAGCGACATGAAAAAGCGACTGTGCACGCGCTGGACGAACACGGATTGCCGTTCACTTACCACGGTTCAGGACTCATCGCACAGATTTTTCAGCATGAAATAGACCATCTTAACGGCATTCTTTACACTGATAAGGCAGAACAGTTTACCTACGAATCAGAATAACCATGCAGTCTCCTTTATTCGCCTTCTTCGGCACTTCTCGGTTTGCAGTCCAGGTACTTACCGCGCTTGAGACGCACGGCTTGTTTCCGGCACTCGTTGTGTGCGCTCCGGACAAGCCAGCAGGACGGGGTCAGCAGCTCACCCCTGCACCCACAAAAGTGTGGGCGCAAGAGCGTGATATTGATGTCATGACGCCGGAGAAACTGGATGCTGCGTTTATAGAAAACATCAGCAATTCAGAGTGGCAGGTATTCTGTACTGCCGCATACGGCAAGCTACTGCCAGAGCAACTGCTTTCCCTTCCCATCCACGGCGCACTCAATGTGCATCCCTCACTGCTTCCCAAATTCCGTGGCCCTTCCCCAGTGCTTTCCGCTATTCTTGCGGACGAACGCGAGACAGGCGTTTCCATTATTGAGATGGATGCACAGATGGATCACGGTCCCATAGTCGCCCAAGGACGAGTGGAATTGGAATCAGATGCGTGGCCACCGCGTGGCAGTCTCTTTGAAGATCTGCTGGCTACCGAAGGCGGCAATTTGCTTGCCGAAGTACTGCCCTTGTGGGTACGTGGCGAAATCACCCCGGTGGCACAAGATGATGCGCAGGCGACGTACACAAAGAAATTTACTGATGCCGATGCGCGGATTTCGCTCCATGATGATCCACAAGCCATGCTGCTACGAATTCGGGCATTTGATCGCAATCCGCGCGCCTATTGCATCGCACAGACCAAGGAAGGAAAACAGATCCGCGTCATTATCACCGATGCAGAGCTCGTAGATTCTCGCCTAGTTATCAAACAAGTGATTCCCGAAGGAAAGCGGGAGATGCCGTACGAGACGTTCTTAGCTTCCGGCGCTACGGTCGTCTCCTGAATCCGCGCAAAAAATCCTTGATGCGGGCCGTATGCTCTCGCATGCTTCGTTGTCCCTTCTTCTTGAGCTTTGCGAGTTCGCGGTTAAACTCTTCTACTGCCAGATCTATGGCTTCGTGAAGGGCACTGCCGTCCGCACGTGCATATATTGTCTTCTTGTTGCTCAGTAATTTGAATGCCGCCTCATACCGTTCAGGAACGGTACCTGCGTCATAGGTCAGTGTGATATCAAAGGTATAAGTTGCGTCTCCTTGGAGCAGCTTCTCTGCATGTC
>JAKAIP010000006.1 GCA_021825025.1 bacterium | reverse complement strand
AAAAATATGGTAAAGCCGCGTGTATACGTATGCATGTTTATTGCCAGTTAAGCATATCTTCTTCTATCTGGACGGTATGAGAAAGTCCACCTTCATCTTTCCAGGTCACCACTACGGTAACGAAGCCTTCATCGCTAGTGGGTATTGTAGAGACTGGAGATACGATCGAAACAGTTCTAGTAAACATTGATGGTGAACCAGCACCGTAGGTATAATAGCCTCCATTATCTTTTGCATCGTAATTGAGTGGTGGGCAAACACCGCTACACGCCGCTACACTATTATTGAAAGAATCAACAGTGCAAGTAGTGTTTCCATTGGCACTTGTACATGCTCCCAATCCGGTCAACCACGGATTTCCTCCCAAAGTATTACTATCTCGGACAAACCGGATGTACTCCATGGCATCTTGTGCTAAGTAATATGCAGTTATTTCGTCCTTAGCAATTAATGCGGCATGTAAGCTCTTCCCTGCCACATATATAGGTGCAGCAACAGCCATGGTCAAAATGAGTATTGCCACCAATGTTTCAAGGAGTGTAAACCCTTTTAGAGAAATACGTTGCTTTTTACTGATCATAAAGGCGTTGTGTTACCGATGTTTGCAGATTGAATGTTGAAGAGAGATAGGTGCTTCCCGTCACACTACCATGAAGCAACATGGTGACTTTAGGCTGAATGGTATCCCCTTGCGATTTAGGAAGAGCGCCCACTACATAGAAAATAGGGTTAGTGTCATTGATAATAACTTGAGGAGCGGTCAGTGGTTGAAAACCACTCGGTTGCCCATTAGGCGGAGTAATCTGCTGGTCGACGGCACATGCCTGTGTTGAACACGAAGTGTCCAATTGATACTCCACCAATGCTCCGTCGCTGTTGATGAATGCGAAGTAATTTGCACCAGTCGTACAATTTTGCGGTTCTGATTTTATACTATTGAGTGTCACTGCGGGAGCGCCGCAGTGATAGTTCGTTCCAGTGCGGATAGCGCGCGACATGCTATCAAGCGCAAAATTCAGATTATCAACAGAGGTTTTGAGATCCTCTGCGCGGCGGTCTGCTCCTGACAACACGAGCAGTGCACCAAGCGCAATAACCATGATGACTGTGAACAGACCAACTGCCACCAGCATTTCAATAAGAGTGAATCCTTTGCTATACATATACTTCTTCATGATCCGGCGCTGTTTGAAACAGATATTTCTCCGGTAGAAGAAACAGTAATACCTCGCGTACTTCCTCCTTGAGAACTGAGCTGCACGTACGCGGAAGCATATGCTGGTGTTCCGCCAGAAATAGCACAGGCGGTTGGATGAATACTAGTTGCAATGCATGCTTCTGGATTAGGGCGTCGAAACATGATGGTCATCCATGTGATACTTCCCGAACCAGAGCAATCAGTAGATCCTCCGCAAATATTTTTAACCGTATACCCTTGATTGAGGGTAAACACTTGTACGTTTTCAGATGAACCGGTATATTGTCCCGTTCCGCCAACATCTGCAAACAAGATGTATTGAGATGGATTGTTTGCATTGAAATAGATACCGTATGCAGGAGCAAACTGACCAGAGGTATCCTGTTTAATGGAAATACCGTATACCTGCGCTTGATGAATGGAAAGCGCAACACTATATCCCAATGAACGCAATACAGTTGAACTGTTGAACTGTTGTTGGCGAAACAACAATACCGTACTGATGATCATCATGATGGAAATAACTACAAGCAGTTCGATCAGCGTAAATCCGCGTTTAGAGGATGCTCGGTATTGATGAGAAAATATTGACATGGAAAAAGTACACTATTGCTACCCCAAGAATCAGAAACGGTGCGAAGGGAATCTCACTTTTCATTGTAAAACGAGAATGCATTCGATTCCATCGATGTGATGCGAATAACAGTATCACGCCGACACCAGCTCCGATCCAGAATCCAAATAAAAGCGCCGTAAGCCCGGGCCATATTCCCAACAACCACCCAAGAGATAATTCTAATGCGCTATCTCCCCATCCCATCCACGTACCTTTTGAAATCAAAGATAGTAAAAATAACGGTAATGCTAACAGCGGTCCAGCAAGGATGGCTGTAAGAGAGACACTGAAAAATGCAGCGTGGCTCAATGCTAACACTGCCAATATGACAGAACATACAGAAGGGATAATGGCATGCCTCATATCATAGATGCTGATGAACAACAGAATCATCCATACAACAAACCAGTACGCAAATAAAAGTGGTTCAGTATAGGTAATGGTATATATGCCAACAGCAAGAAATGTTGCGATACCTTCAACTAATGGATATTGAAGTGATATATGTGCTCTGCAATAGCGACATCTTCCTCGCAAGATAAGATAAGAAATAATTGGTATAAGATCGTACGCAGCCAGAATATGACCGCAACGCATACATTTAGAACGACCGAGAATGATTGAATTCCCCGTATGGAATCGAAATGAGAGTGCATTGATAAAACTTCCTACAATAGCTCCCAGAAGAGCGACCAGGATGAGTGATGCACTGTTCATTTCATTTAGTTAGTATTGGTCACGTCGTAGCACAGATCGGTACTACTATTTGTTCCGTTACACGTTTGACTAGAACCATAAAAATCGCTTCCACTACATGCTGCCAGCGTGGCAGGTGTTCCATACGTGCAGGAGCTGCCTTTGGGACAGGTATTGGTATCTTGCTGTGCTGCTGTATTTTGCTGTTCAAGTACAGCACCAAGATGATATGCAGCAACCGGATTAGCGCTTGTTGCATTACAACCAGAAGCACCGAGCGGCACATACAGATAGGATGAACCAGTAGTAGGGTCTACTGGTAGCGGATTAATGTAGGTCGGTACCAGCGTAGTCAACTGCATAGGAAATGTGCCGTTGTCGTTGTAATACTCTTCAAGCGAAAGCTGTATGGAACGAATATCAGCTATACGTTTTGCATCACGACCCTTAGCACGTGCAGTACTCAAAGAAACAGTAATGATAGAGGCAAGAATACCTATAATAGAGATAACGACCAATAGTTCAATAAGGGTAAAACCTCTTTTCTTCATATATTCTATTGTACCTTAATACACACTAACCATAATGACTTTGTTCTAACTAAGAAAAACTTCCCGTGTGATGGGAAGTTTTTCTATTAATTTATATTAAAGACATCCAGCTTCCACAGCTCCTCCGGTATCGCTTCCTACATGCACCAATCCTGCGGCAAGCGGTCCTGAACCGACTTCAAGATAGCTACAAATTTCATAATTTTCCGTTGTTGCCCCTCCTGTTCCTATAGCACCCTGTACTCCTATTGAATACTGGCACGCAGCGGCACTCGTATGCGTACAAGCTGCTCCGGCAGAACCAACGAGCGGATCCGCATAGCTCGCAAAATTCACAGGAGAAGGACCAGTACAAGTGTTTGCTTTTGCTCCAGCTACAGTACATCCTACAAGTGCTATTGGTTCGCCAGTGTCAGCTAATTCAATTGCTTTGAACATTTCCTGAAGTGACGCAACACGGTTTGCATCGCGACCTTTACTGCGTGCTGAATTGAGAGAAACGAGCACAATAGAAGCAAGAATGCCGATGATAGCGATAACGACCAGAAGTTCGATGAGGGTGAAGCCGCGTTTTAGTGATGTATACATGGATAAAGCCAGATTTGTAAGATATTTTAAGTATACCGTTAGTACATCCTTTTTAAAGGATCGCTGTGGATAAAAGCCACTTTAGAGCTGGCTGGCAGTATTGTAAATCGGCACCAGCACGGAAGCCAGTAAGAATGCGACTCCAACTCCCAAAATAACGATCATTACCGGTTCAATCATAGAAACAAGCGTATCAACTGCCGCAGTTACTTCCCGATCATAAAAATGACCTAACCGATCCAATACATTGGCAGTTTCTCCAGTTTCATTACCGATTTGCAACATTTGAACCATAATGGAAGGGATTTCTTTTGGATAACGGGAGAATATTTCATGCATTGGCTGTCCCGCCTTTACTCCTTCCACCGCCTCATGGATGATATTTTCATACACTCCGTTTTGTACTACTTGGCCAGTGATTTCCAGTGCGCGCACGGTGGAAATGCCGCTTACCAACATGACATGCATATTGTCGGCAATGCGCGAGAGATACAATTTTTGATACAAGTTTCCTACGTACGGAACAGTGATTTGCAGTTTTGATACATTCATCCTTCCCGCTGGTGTACGTGCATATCGCACAAGAAAATAACCGCCAATAATACAGATGATGAGGAGAAATACTCCATAATTCACGAAGAAGCCGCTCATGCCAAGAATAAATTGGGTATATATAGGAAGCGTCCCTCCGGAGCTCGTGAGCACGTCTCCAATTTTCGGAATGATGTAGGTAATCATGAGGATCATCACCGAAACGAATGTCACAATCACGAAGGCAGGATAAATGAGTGCATTGCGCACTTTACTGGTCACTTCATATGACTTATCGATATGATCTGCTAGAAAGAGGAATGTTTGATTGAGTTTTCCTGTTTCTTCTCCGGCGCGCACCATATTGACGTAAAAATCAGAAAATACCTTAGGATATTTGCTGAGTGCCTGGGAAATACTTTTACCTGCCTGCAGTTCATCACTGATATCAGTAAGCACCTGGCGCAGATACGGCGTTTCCGCTTGTTCCCCAAGCAATTGGAAGATGCGCAATGGAGATACGCCCGCTTCAAAAAGCGTGGCGAGCTGACGAGAAAGCACAACGATACTGCGGCTACTTACCGTATTGAAAAAAGAAAGGGTTTTTAAAGAGCCGAGTATGCCCTGCTGTTCTTTCGGTCCAAATGCGGTAAGCGTAAGACCACGACGTTGGAGCAGCGCAATTGCCGCTTCCTCATTCGCGGCATTTTCAGTACCGCTTTGCGCTCTTCCCTCCTGATCTAATCCTTCCCATCGATATTCCATATATGTTTACAGCAATCGCTCAAGATTCTTTGGATTCCAGGATTGCGCATAGGCATTTTCTGCAGTAATTTCTCCCGCTCGAACCAAATCGGCGAGCGATCGATTGATATCAACCATTCCTTCTTGCGAAGACGTTTCGATAATCGCATCGATTTCAGGAGTCCGTTTTTCACGAATCAAATTTGCCACTGCTTTTGTATTGATAAGCAATTCATATGCCACAATAAGTCCTCCTGAAATACGAGGGATCAGGCGCTGCGAAAAGATTCCCGCGAGCGATCCAGCAAGCTGGATGCGAATCTGATCCTGTTGCGTAGCAGGAAATGAATCGATGATGCGATCAATGGTTTGCGATGCATTGTTAGTATGAAGCGTAGAAAGCACCAGATGTCCGGTTTCTGCAGCAGTGACCGCAGTAGCAATAGTTTCCGGCGTACGCATTTCCCCAATCATGAGTACGTCTACATCCTGACGAAACATGGATTCCAGTGCACTTTCAAAAGAAGGAGTGTCGAGATGCACTTCACGCTGATCAATGATTGATTTTTTATTTTCAAACAGATATTCAATCGGATCTTCAATGGTAATGATATGTTCTGTGCGTTCAGTATTGATCTTTTCGATAAGTGAAGCTAGCGTTGTCGATTTCCCTTGTCCTACTGGTCCAACTACCAGAAAGAAACCATGCTGAAGCGCTGCAAACTGCTCAAGTGATTGTGGTAAATTAAGTTCTCCAATTGTTTTGATTACCTTCGGGATGAAGCGAAGTGCTACACCGATAGTCCCTCGTTCGAAGAAAGCATTTCCTCGAAAACGGGCTTGGTTCCCATACGAGAATGAGAAATCCATTTCCTGCGTTTCAAGAAATTTTTGCATGCGATCAGGAGGCACCATGCGCTCCAGTAATCCTTTTACATCTTCATTGGTAAGTTTCGTTTCAGAGAAAAATGGAATAAGCACACCAGATACACGAATAATCGGGCGACTTCCCACTGTTAAATGCAAGTCAGACGCTCCTTGCGCAATAACCTGATTGATGAGCGAAGCGAGTAGTTGTTCGTAATTCATAGCTGTACCTCGTCTGTAAGATCTTCGGAAGCAATATCTTCCCCAAGCACGGTGGGTGTAGGAGCCGGCATGTGATCAGCATCTGTATCGGAAAAATCAAAACCACCTCCTAAGGTATTTATCTCTTCAAGAGGAATTATTCCTCGAGCAGCCTTAATGATAGCATCCTCTTTCATGGTGAGCATACCGTATTTACGCACAATGGCTGATAAATCTTGTTCAGGTTTGTTTGCAACGATGGCTCGTTCGAGTTCCGGTGTCATTTCATAGAGCTCTGATACTGCAACACGTCCTTTGGTACCAGTGGGAAATTCTGGAGTTGGATGCAAACGATAGATTTCTTTCATAGGGGGTATCTCATCTTTGAATTGTGCCGGCAGGTCAGAAAACTCTTTTTCAATCATCGTTTGTATACTTCCTTCAACCGGCACCTTTTTTCCGCCATTTGGAGGAAGTGTCCGTACCAGACGCTGTGCCATACCAAGAATAAGTACTGGCGGAATAAGGTACGGTTCTATTTTCATATCAAGTAGTCGAGGGACAATACCTATAGCATTATTAGTGTGAATGGTAGAGAGCACCAGGTGTCCGGTAAGTGCCGCTTGCACGGCCAAATCTGCCGTTTCTGCATCTCGGATCTCACCCACCATGATAACGTTTGGATCTTGTCGAAGCGTAGTGCGTAGTCCGGTAGCGAAGGTATATCCTATTTCTGGACGTACTTGCGATTGTGAGACGCCTGGAATGGTATATTCGACCGGATCTTCCAAAGACAATACATTTTGTTTGTCTCGGTCAATTTCATTCAGAATAGCATACAGAGTGGTTGATTTTCCTGAACCGGTAGGTCCGGAAATGAGGATCATGCCGTAGGGTTTTTTAATAGCCGCACGAATCATTTCCCGATTGTGGTCTGAAAAACCAAGATCCTCCAGTTTGATTGCCATTGCAGATGTTCCCAAAATACGCATTTCAACCTTTTCGCCGTAATAAGTCGGAAACGTGGAGACACGGAAATCTACTTTTTCTCCAGAAATACGCGCTGAAAAACGACCGTCTTGTGGACGCCGTTTTTCATCAAGACGCATATTTGAAAGCACTTTAATACGTGCGGCAACCGCAGGGTGTATTTTTGCAGGAAGCGTGATGCTCGTGATTAAAACACCGTCAATACGAAATCGAATACGACTTTCGTCCGGGAACGGTTCTATGTGAATGTCGGATGCTCGCTGTTCGGATGCGTGGCGCAAAATGGTTGCTACAATTTTTGTAATAGGCGCATCTTCGGTAACTGCTTCACTCGAAATGTCGTTTATCGTTTCCTCTTCTATGGAAGTGAATCGCTTCCCTTGCTGTCCCTTCTTTTCTTCCGCAGCATCTGTTTCCAATTCGGTGAGTGCGGTTCCCACCTCTCCCGAGAGACCTTTATATTGCTGAAGAACTTTTTCAAAATCAGATTCCGTAATAAGAAATACCTTATACGGCATGCCCAATTTCCCGGATATAAATGAGAGAGCATCACGCGCTGCCAAATTGTCTGGATCAGTAACACCTACTTCAAGCGCACTATCAACAATGCCGAGCGGTACGAATCCATAATGACGTGCGGATTCCTCCGGTATTAACCGAAGTGTTTGGAATGAAAGCGTCTTACTACCTAAAATGCGGGTGGGAATGTTGTAGTACTCCCCTTTTGCTTTCAGAATATCTTCTAGAGCGATGCCAGCATTTGCAAGAAGTGCTTCCTGTGAAGCACCGGAACTTTTTATAGCTTGCTCAAGCCCAGAAAGCTGTTCTTGTTGGAGTATGCCTTTTTGAAGAAGTATATGTATAAGATCCATAACACATACTATGAATGCCCCTGTTTTGCCGGAACTGCAGTACCAAACGGTGCGAATGGATTTCCTCGGCCAACATTTTCAGGAGCAATTTGTACTCCGAAATCCGTCAAAGAGACGAATACTGGATCAGAAAAGATTGCATTATCAAGCGTGATCGTATGTAGACTGGAAAGAGAGACGAGTAGTTGCTGTGTAACTGGAGAGTTACTTGAAGCGCTCGATGTGAGAAGTGGCGTTGGCGCACCGCTGTTAGACATATAATAAAACAATCCTCCCAATACAATCACTGCTCCGAGAATAAATAGCAAATTTTTTTTAATAAAATTCATAGTATTAATGAAGCCAATAGGTGCGGAAGGTAATGTTATACGTAGTAAGACTACTGGTATCTGTGACAAATGAAATATCCGTAATATCGATCAATCGCTCGCTGTGTTCAAGATCCTGAAGAAATGCAATGAATGTGTTGTAGTCAGTGGTAACGGAAAACCCTATTTGCAATGAACCTATGGGACCGGTGGAACCAACAACGGTATTATTCCCTTGCGAATCAGAACTGGTATTTAACTTCAGGTTACTCAAGGTCAACCCATGCCGATAGGCAACATTATTGATATCGAGAATAAGCCGTATGTTATCGACATTATCTGGAAGAATGTTTTGCAGTTTCGTGAGATCGCTTGCAGCAAAGGCATTGCGCTTTGCCATGAGCTGATCGCGCAAACTTTGCAGCTGCTGCGCTTTGAGGAGCGCATCATTTAACTGCGAAGCTTGGGCACTTTGCGCTTGTACCTGCTGGTAGGTTGGGTTGGTATATACCACAAATAACCCGATGGCGGCTGCGAGAAGAAGGAGTGGCATAATAATACGCATCATAGTTATGGGTGTGAAGATGTGGCGGTGGATGTTCCGCTTGTAGTTGCAGGTGTAGTTGTTGCTGAAACTGTAGGAGTTGTTGATACCGGGGTTCCCAGTGTTGAGCTATACAGGAATAGAGCAGGAACTACCGTTGCTTGTACCGTAAACGTAACTTGCCCATTGGGATTCGTATTGAGATTGGTGAACAGAATATCCTTGAGCAAGGTACTGTTGCTTAACTGATCGCTCTGCAAGGCAACGGTAGAGAATGAATCAGCAACTCCATCAAGTTTTATAGTTGCTGATCCGTCCGGCTGGATATCGTACTTAAACGTGGTGAATTGTACATTCTGCAGCGTTTCTTGAGAGAGAAATGCAAAAATAGAGGACGGGGCAACATGCCGTGCGAGGAGGGTTTTTGCTTGTGTTATGCGAGAATCAAGGCGTACCAAATCCTCAATTGCTGGAAAATCAAGAGCTGTTTGATCTTTTGTTAAAATAGCGCCGTTATCCGCAATCGTTTGTGTCAAATAGGCTTGGTAGGCGAATACTCCTCCTGCGGCCAAAAGCGAAACAACAAACAAAAAGAGGCATACGGCATATATAATGCCATTTCCTCCGACCGAAGGAGTAGGTAGTGGAGTGGGAGTAAAGGCCTTTTTAGGTATGAACGAAGAAGGAACAGGAGAGTCCATATATATAGTATAGCGTTAAAAATTTCTTCAAGGGTATTTCTATCAACAGAATTACCCCTGTTCTTGGAGGCGACGCAGTGCCAATCCTACCGCTACAGAAAATTCCGGTCCTGCCTCTTTGAGTATTCCTTCCAAAAACGCCGGTGCTTGGGTTTTTCCAAACGGATCTGCGAGGCGTATTTCATTCTGCAGTCTCGTCTGTGCGAATTCTTTAAATCCTTTTATCGTCGCTGCGCCTCCGGTAATCACCATTGCTTCAAGCGACTCGTTCATACGCTGTTCGTATGCAGCAACGGTACGCGTAAGCTCTGAAAGGAGGGGTTCCAAGGAAAGGCTGAGCGCCTGGTTGAGTTCTTGCCCTGCCTCTGGAAGAAGCCCGAATTTGCGTTTTCGTTCCTCTGCCTGTGCCACGCTGATATTAAGCGCGCGGGAGGCAGCGAGCGTAAGATCTTGTCCACCATGATTGATGATGTGGCTTTCTCGAATTAAGCCGCGCTCTACCACATAAAATTTGGTGGTAGCCGCTCCCATATCAACCACTGCAAGCGGCGCGATACCTCGATCAAGTCCTGAACGAACCGTACTAAACACTTCAATTTCAAAAAATGCGGGGGTGAGCGCAGCGCCACTGATAATATTTTTGAAATTAGTGAGCGTATCGTTATGTATCGCCACCATCAGCACTTCCAGTTTTCCTCCTGGCGTTGCCTCCTTCCCTCCTCCCGAAAGCACGAACCAATCCAATTGCACTTCGTTGATGGGAACGGGAATATATTTGCGGGCTTCAAGCGGCACGACTTGTGCCAGCTTTTTTTCGACTGATGTCGGCAGTTTAATGATGGAAATAAGGCTCAAGGCATAGGGAATAGAAACTGCCGCATCAGTAGTAGTGACTCGTGCTTCCCGAATAACATCCTTGAGCGCCTCGGTAATTTTTTCAACAGGAAGTGAGGTGGCCCGTCCGACTTCCAATCCTGCATAAGGACCCAAGGCAATAGCACCGTACGTTTCCAAAATGACCTTGCCGTGATCGCGCCGTAGCTGCACCACTTTTATGGCCGAAGTGCCGATATCAATACCCACTACGCTTTTTTGCTCTTTTGAGAAAAATGATCCAATAGAAAACGCCATCGAGGTTAGTATACCATTACCTTCTAAAAAGATTTTTGTGTGTTACTGCAAAAAAGTGAAACTATGCACCATATTTTCGAGTATGGTCTGCACTTTTTGCTTATCGAACGGCAGGATACCCTGGTCGGGTGAATAATTGCCTATGTTAGTTGAATGAATAGTGTATTCAATCGCGTAGCACTGGTTGTTACGAACTACTCGATAACTGGTCGTGTCGTAAAAATTCCCCGCTCCTGCATCGCCATAGGTAATTTTTGTATAGGTAATACCGTTGATCGTTATCTGCGATGAAGTAACCATACTACCCCCCGGCGCAGTAAGACAGGTTTTCACTGCATCAGGATCAGCACTGGTACCAACGGTGAAAAGCGCTTCGGCAAAATTTGTTTTCGGTTCGAATGATCGAGGGATATGCAGCTGTGCGAGTATAAGTCCTGAGGTTGTTGCGTTCTGCATCCAACTTTGGGTATACCCTACTCCGCCTCCTGACACCGTAAATATAGTCGGATACGCAAAGCTAAACGTCTTCCCTTGATCAGTAAATGTAGCAGTTCCTCCTTGTGTCGTGGTAGTCCCTGCCACGCAGTTATCGTACGTAGTGACATTGTTTTCAGTAAGAAACGCATTATCTCCCTTGCTCCAGAACACAACGTCCTGATTGGTTCCCGCACCTTGTTCATATCGAATACCTGATCCAGAAA
>JAKAIP010000209.1 GCA_021825025.1 bacterium | reverse complement strand
CTGCTCTTCGGTAAGCACACCCCCTCCCCCGGGGAGCTCTCCCGTATCGAGTCCAAGCGCCGCCAGAAAGCGCAGTACGGTCAGAATCTCAATCGCATCATGCAGGGATTCGGGTACCGTCGTGAGCGACTCGAGGAAGCTACGCACTATCGGGAACAGCTCTGAATCTTGTGCCTCTCCCGGAACGAGCCGGAGCAAGAGCCCAAAGACCCGACGAACCATTTCTTGTGTTGCAACGCTCGGTAGACGCATAAACCAATTCTCTTCCAGCACGACCCCGGTAAGACGCCATCCCTCCTTCCCGTGCACGAGTATGACGCGGCTCTCGGCAAGCGTCACAAGCCCAGCAGCAAGTTTCGCTCCTTCTTTCCGCACACTCTGCGCACGAGCTTGCACCACCCCGAGGTCAGAGGTAAGAAGCGTGACCAGCGTTGTTGCTTCTCCGGTATGTACGCGAGCAAGAACGATACCCGACGTCTCGTACTTATGCCGCATCGCGAACGAGATCGAACCGCACTTCACCAGTTGAGAGTATCACCATATGCTTCCCTTCTGGAGTAATCTTCGTCTCAGCGTGATCGCTTGGCGCAAACCCTTCCGCCTTCCGCGCTTGTGCAACCGCGCTTGCCATCTCACGCTCATCGCCCTCCTTGATGAGCTCTGGTGTGAGGTTACTATCGAGCTCAACTTTTGTGCTCCCTGAGATAATCTGCTTTACGTTTATTTCATCCGCAAGAATACCTGCAAGTTCTTCAGAAAGAAGACCGGGGATTGAAAGTGATGCGAGTGGCTGACGCACTTTGATACCAACTTTCTGGCGAAGTTGAAGTGCTTCAGATGCGAGACTTCGCACCTGTGCCATTTCAGGAATGAGATTTTCGTTTTGTATAGCAGTTACTTCTGGCCAACCAACAAGATGCACGCTCTCAGGATCCCCTTCTTCCCGTACTTTCTGGAACAGTTCCTCGGCGATAAACGGCATCGCCGGCGCCATGATCGTCGCCAATTGCACGAGCACGTAGCGGAGCGTTGCGAGCGCTACTTTCTTGTCCGCCGTATCTTCTTTGAAACGATCGCGCGAGCGTCGTATATACCAAACCGACAGGTCATCGATGAAAAGCGCGAGCGGACGAGTCGCGGCATCAAGCCGGTACTGCTCATATCCCGCTGTTGTCTCTTTGAGAAGTTCCTCGAGACGAGCAAGCATCCATCGGTCGAGAATATGGTCACTGGTAGCAGCGCGCACAGTACCATCCGCATAGAGCTCATAGAATGCGAGCACGTTTTGAAGCCGTCCCACATTTTTCTTTGCTATTTCATCAACGCTGCTTTCTGAAAAAGCGAGATCCTCGGCCTGCACTACGGGCGACGAGAGGAGGTAGAGTCGAAGCGCATCAGCACCATACTTCTCCACAACTTCCATCGGGTCGGGATAATTCTGCAACCGCTTCGACATCTTCTTTCCATCCTCGGCTAAGACAATGCCGTTAACGATGACATGCTGAAAAGCATTCTTCCCGAAGAGAGCTCCGCCGAGCACGTGGAGGTAGTAAAACCACGCCCGCGTCTGATCAGTTCCTTCAGCAATAAACTGGGCCGGAAACTGTGCATCAAAATGTTCCTTATCGGCAAAAGGATAGTGCTTCTCGCCGTAGGGCATCGAGCCGGAATCAAACCACGTGTCGAGCACATCTGGAATGCGGCGCATCTCTCCCCCGCACGAACACGGTACGGTAATCTCATCGACAATGTGCTTGTGCAAATCATCCACCTGCTTCCCGCTTGCTTCTTCAAGCTCAGTAACGCTCCCGAAGACCCGGACTGCCTTGCAGCTCTCGCAGCGCCACATCGGAATAGCACTGGCCCAGAATCGCTGACGGGAGATCGACCAGTCACGAGCTCCGAGAAGCCACTTTCCGAAACGACCCTCTTTCATGTGTGCCGGCGACCACGAGATGTTCTTGGCGTTCTCAAGCAGGTTCTCTTTCAGTTTCGTCACGGAGACGAACCATGACGAGGTCGCATAATTCAGAAGCGGTGTATCACAACGCCAGCAATGCGGGTACGAGTGCGTAATATTCTCTTTTGAGAAAAAGGTGCCGTGCTCTTGCAGATATTTCAAAACGGCAATGTCGGTCCCGAGACGCACACTGTCGTCTTCAGAACGTGGCTTCACCTCCATCCCGGCAAAAGCCGTGACTTCGCTTTTCATAGTGCCATCGCCGTTCACGTGCTGCACAAATGGCAGATTTACTTTCTTCGAGAGTTCCCAGTCATCTGCACCAAAAGCCGGCGCTTCGTGCGCGATACCGGTACCGCTCTCATCGGTTACGAAGTCTGCTGCGTATACTTTCCACCCATTTTCGTAATTCTTGAGGGTCGTATCCTTAATGTAGTAATCGAATGGTGGTTCGTACTCAAGACCGACAAGCTCACTGCCCTTGAATTCCTTCCCTTCTGTTATAACAATCTCCTTTTGCAAAACTCCCAATCTCTGTTTCGC
>JAKAIP010000208.1 GCA_021825025.1 bacterium | reverse complement strand
CCCTCGGCAGCATGATGTGCGGAAACCAGTTTGTCGCCTTTCTTCAAATTAATGGCAATGATGCCTGAGCGACGCACATCAGCAAAAGCTTTTGCCGCCACGCGCTTCACCACGCCTTCTTCAGTCACAAAGACAACTGACGAGGCGTCGAGTGCTGCACCCTTTGGCACCGGCAAAATCGACGTAACTTTCTCTTCTGCGGCAAGCGACAGGAAGTTCATAATGCTCTTTCCTTTTGTGGCACGTTTCCCTTCTGGAATTTCGTACATCTTCAGCTGGTACGCTTTGCCGAAATCGGTGAAGAAGAGCAGGTCACTATGGGCACTCGTCACAAGGAAATGCGTGACGATATCTTCTTCTTTTGTTGCAATGTCGACCACGCCGACACCGCCGCGCTTCTGGCTCTTGTACTCGTCAGGATTCGTACGCTTCACATACCCGCCTTGAGTGAGGAGAAGCATCGAGTCTTCATCGGGCACAAGATCTTCGACTGAGATGTTCTGCACGCCACCCCGCATAACACGCGTACGGCGATCGTCGCCATATTTCTCAGCAAGCTCCTCAAGCTCTTTCTTCACGACCGCGAGAATCTTCTTCGGCGACGAGAGAATGTCTTTCAACTTCTTGATAAGTGCCTGCACTTCAGACAATTCATCCTCAAGTTTCTTACGTTCGAGACCAGCAAGCTTCGAGAGGCGCATTTCGAGAATGGCTGCCGCCTGGAGTACCGAAAAACCGAACTTCTTCTGGAGCGCGGCGCTCGCTGATGGAATGTCAGCGGCTTTCTTGATGATCGCAATCACTTCGTCGATATGGTCGAGCGCTTTACAGAGACCGAGCAAGATATGCTCGCGCGCTTCAGCCTGCCGCAGATCGAATTCGGTCCGACGCTTCACAACTTCGCGACGATGCTCGACGAAGTGCGTCAGAATCCCTTGGAGCGAGAGCATCTCGGGCACGCCGTGAACGAGCGCGAGCATATTGTAATGGAACGTGCTCTCAAGCTCAGTGTGTTTGTAGAGTGCATTCAACACAGCCTGCGGATGCGCCGTACCCTTCAGCTCGACCACAATGCGCACATCGGGCATACCCTTCTCGTCGCCAGCAGATTCATCGCGCAAATCGCGAACACCCTCAATCTTTTTGTCTTGTACCAAATCTGCAATGCGTGAGATGAGTTCGCTCTTATTCACGCGGTACGGGATCGACGTGATGATGATGCGCGTATCTTTCTTACCATCATCAACAATCTCAGCTTCGCCGCGCACGATCACCGGCCCACGACCATTGCTGTACGCATGCTTGATATCTGCCTGATTGAAAGCAACCCCGCCCATCGGGAAGTCGGGGCCTTTCACAAACTGCAACAGATCATCTGTTGTCGCCTCAGGATTCTCAATAAGATGGATTGTCGCAGCAACGACTTCGCGAAGATTGTGCGGCGGAATATTCGTTGCCATACCGACAGCAATACCGAGCGTGCCATTGAGGAGCAAGTTTGGCAGCGCTGCAGGAAGAACATTCGGCTCTTCACGGGTCGCATCGTAGTTTGGATTCCACGCCACGGTCTCCTTCTCGAGATCAGCGAGGAGCGCATCGGCAATACGCGACATCTTCGCCTCGGTATAGCGCATCGCCGCTGGCGAGTCGCCGTCGATACTACCGAAGTTACCTTGCCCGAGGACGAGCGGGTAACGGTGCGAGAATGGTTGCGCCATCTTCGCCATTGAGTCATAGACGGCAACATCGCCGTGCGGGTGGTACTTACCGAGCACTTCACCGACCACCGTTGCGCTCTTGCGGAACTTCGCTCCCGGCACGAGCCCCATATCTTTCATCGCGAAGAGAATGCGGCGGTGCACCGGCTTCAAACCGTCACGCACGTCAGGGAGTGCGCGGGCAGTAATAACCGTCATTGCGTAGTCGATATACGACTGCCGCATTTCAGAGACAATCGGCTGATCAATGACGTTTGCCGCCACAGGTACTACTTCTTCTGATTCATCTGCCTTGCCGCGTGCCATAGAAATAAACGATTAAAACGGTATAGTCGTCTGCTCTGGCGCCTTCTGTGTAGGTGCGACTGACGTATCAACAATATCAATATGTGCAGGAGCCTGGGCATCCTTCAGAGCTGCGGCAGCACCGGCAAGACCTTCGCCCGAGGTGCCCGAGGCACTGGTCGTCGCCACCGGCGCCTGTCCGGTACTCATCGCAAACGAACTTCCCTGAATGGCGAACGCATTTGTGGCAAAGCTGCCGATAAGCCAGATAAGGGCAATGAACCCACTGCCGGCTGCAGCGGTCCCGATGGCAATACGCTTGCGCACATGATGCGGCTTCCCTTTTATCTGTTCAATGTGATCGAAAATAGTTTTCATAGAGGTTAGGGGGTCACTACCAGTATACTCCCATCTCGTCCCGCAAGATCTTTCTTCTTCAGGGTGAGTTTATCAACTGTTTCGCTTCCATTCCCTGCATCTTTCAGGAACGTATCAATAGATTTCG
>JAKAIP010000207.1 GCA_021825025.1 bacterium | reverse complement strand
AGTCGTACATATGTTCGAACGAGTGGTGAAGCATGATGAAGTCGAATTCACCCTCAGTATCTTTCAGTTCTTGTCTCTTTATGACGATGTCTCCGTAACTGATCTGCTTAGCAATAAACGCGTCGATACCGACGAGGTGTGTAAATCCATCTTTCGCAAGAGCCTGCAGAAGAGTTCCGCCACCGCAACCGACATCCAAGATGTTCGAATCGAGCTGGACGCCGCACTTGTGGAACCATGCGAACCATTGCGGCATCCCCCATATCCGCACGAGTGCGTGGCCGACGAGATCACCCGAGGTCGGCTGGAGTGCGAAACGAGCGCGCCATCGCTTAAGCCACAGCTTGAACGCACCATCATGATGCGCTGGTGACTCAAATGAGTAGTAGTTGGACGGATAATACTTTCCCAAGTCCACCGGAGGATTCAAGAGCTGTAAACATCCGCACGACCCGCACTCAAGATATTCGAATGTATCGCGAGTACCATACATCATTTCACGCGCTCTATGGATCAGATTGCGCTGAGCATTGCCGCATATGCGGCATGGAGCATCTCCCATACAGGAAAATACTAGCACAAGCGCAGGTCTCATGCTACTTTCATTGAACCCCTTCACTCCTCTTCTTATCCAGGGCCGTAGACAGGAAACGCGTGAGCACGTGCATTTGCCCAAGTTCATATGTCACCACAACCGTATGTGCCATAACCAAATATGTAACCTACAAAGTCTTAAGAAGAGTTACCACATGAGGAATGACGACTTCAAAGGACTCTTGTTTGCGCACGGTCTCCTGTCCTTCCTTACCAAGCCTCTCCCTCAATGCCCTGTCGGCAATGAGTCGTCCTAGCTTCTCCACCCACTCCTCCACATCATCGGCGAGCATCCCGTTCACGCCATCGTGTATTACATAGGTAATTTCTCCGACGGCACTGGTTACATTTGCCAGGCCGCAAGCCATATATTCATACGGTTTGAATGACGAACGTGCAAGGTTCCATTCACTCTTATCGACAAGTGGATTCACGCCAATATCGAATTTCTGTATCTCTCGCGGTATACTCTCGGGATCATCCCACTCAAGACTATCTACGAAATCGACCTGCAGGTTTGGAATGTTCTCGAAAAGTTCATATACTTTTTTAATTCCCCCCGCCCCGACCAGCACGAACTTGAAAGGGGCTTTTGTTTTTTTAACGAGTCTTTCAAAGACAGATGCTAGGAATTTTAGATTTTCATAGTGATTCCTCGCGGTTCCTATCCACCCAATGACAACCGGGCTGCTCTCTACTGAATAATCTTTTGTAAATCGTTCGTAGTCTGCAAGTTTTACCGTGGTGTGAATGATGTGTACGTTATCATTGTACTTCCGCGACCACTGCTCAAGCGCGCGACTGCAAACAATGACCGCGTCGGCCATTTTGGTCAGCGTTTGTGTCTTATAACGATCATGCAGGTAAATGGCATCATCAAAATCAAAGATCATCTTCCGTCGGAATATCTTGAGATATACGACCATGATGACGAAGAAATATTTATTCGAAATAGTCCGCTGCAAGAAGATCACATCATCACGCTTGATCGAGAAAAGCGAGTTGATCGTAGCAACAATGAGAAGCATCTTCTTCGGCCATGCGGTAGCTGATATTTCCAACACCGAAGGACGATGGACGATGCAGGTGATCCCTCGTGCCCTTAATTCATCTGCAATACGAAATGCCCGCTGCCGAGAGTCAGGAAGCCGCTCATCTCCTTTTGTAAAGAAATGGACAGTCACGCTTTTTTCCTCCAGTAAGCGCCCATACCGTCAATGTCTATGATCTCTTCGGTGATATTGTGCTCCTTTCGATAATCTACGATTGCCTGCTTACAACCTTTCAGGAAATAATCATCGATTATGAGATAACCTCCTGGCGAAAGCTTTGGGTAGAGACTTACCAATGCATCCATCGTCGATTCGTACATATCTCCATCAAGGCGGATGAGTGCGAGCTTCTTGATGGGCGCCGTTGGCAGCGTGTCTTTAAACCACCCTACCAAGAATTTCACCTGGTCATCAAGGAGTCCGTATTTCTCGAAATTCGCCTTGACTATCTCAACTCCGACAGCAAGCTCTTCCTTCGTATGATGTTTGTCCCCCTTGTCTGCAGCATATTTGTCTTCGTCTGGCTTTGGCAAGCCTTCGAAAGAGTCGGCAACCCATACAACTCTGTCGCCTACGTCATTCACTTTGAGCAAAGCCCTCATGAAGATCGTCGCTCCGCCACGCCACACGCCAGTCTCAATTAAATCGCCAGGGATCTTATCGGCAATAATACTCTTTACGCAAAACTCTATATTCTCCATTCTCTTGAGACCGATCATCGACTCGGCATTCGCCGGCCAATCCCTTCCCCCTTCGCGGTTTTCCTTCTTGAAGTCCACCCTCTCAACGATCGTAAAACGGCCCTTAGTTATTGAACGCACAGCAGCGTCGAGTAACATGAGCATCTTTTTCTTCCAGCTTGGGTCG
>JAKAIP010000206.1 GCA_021825025.1 bacterium | reverse complement strand
CGCCGCGATGTTCACCCCTTCGTGTCCCTCACCACCCTCGGCGAGCGCCACCACTGGCAACCCGCTCATGACGAGTGCGAGTGCGACCGTTCCTACGGTATAGATATGTTTCTTCATGCTGAATGATTACACAATAATAAGTACCCCTGTAGTATACACCCGAACCAGGGCGCAACCTGCAAGCAGCAAGCGGTGGTTCTCGCTAGTACATTCCTGCAGTACCTCTATGGTACGATGGCGTCACACTTCTCCCGTATACTCTATCTATATATGTATAGCCTCAAATCACGCCTCCATCGCCTCCTCCGCTGGAGTGAGAAATATACCAAGACTGATATGGTGTATCTCACCAAAAATAGTGTGTGGCTAATTGCCGGGCAAATACTTTCGTCAGCACTGGCTCTCGCTCTGGCAGTGGCCTTCGGACACTTAGCAAGCCAAGAAACGTACGGTAACTATAAATACATACTTTCCGTTATAGGATTGTTTAGCTCTCTTTCTCTAGCCGGAATTGGCCCCGCCGTTACCCAAGCAACGGCACAAGGCCATGACGGGTCCTTGCGACAAGGATTCTGGCTCAGTCTCCGATGGAGCGGAATGATTGTCACCCTTTCTCTGCTTGGCGCCCTCTACTATCTACTTATTGCACACAATATCTTTTTGGCCGCAGCTCTCTGCTTGTCCGCCTTCTTTGTTCCTTTGATTAATAGCTTCTCGCTTTTTGATGCCTTTCTCATAGGGAAACAGCAGTTCAAACGTGACACGATCTACACCACTATTAATAATGCCGTACCGGTAGTTGCTCTCATTATTTCACTCTTTTTCACACAACGTGCGGTCATACTTATTGTGGTCTATCTTGTGGCAAACACACTTGCTGACGCTTTCTTCTATATCCTTTCAAGAAAACAGGAGGAAAATACGAAGACTGATTCTGGTGTCTTCTCCTACAGTGCTCACTTGAGCGTGATGACGATCATAAATACCATCGCAGATAAGATAGATAGTCTCGTTGTCTTTGCCCTCCTTGGTCCAGCCCAATTGGCTATCTATTCGTATGCCATCGCAATGCCCGAACAGATAAAAGGAATATTGAAAATACTTGGCCCACTCTCTCTTGCGAAATTTACCCAGAGGAAAATTTCTGAGATTAAGGAAAATATATGGACTCGTGTACGCTATTTAGCAATCGGCATTGCACTCATTACATTCCTTTATATAGCAGCGGCCCCTGTGTTATTTAAAGTACTTTTCCCTGCCTATACTGAATCTGTATTCTATTCACAGATATACGCCCTCTCCCTACTCCTAGCCGTAACTACCCCCATGGGCATCATCTTTCAATCACACAAGAAGATAAAGGAACTCTATATCGCATCGAATAGTTCGTCTCTCTTCCTCATCATAGCCATTCCTCTCCTTACCTATTACTTCGGGGTGATAGGCGCTATTATGGGACAGATAGCTTATCGAATCTTCGGCGCTATGATAACCACGTTTTTCTTTTTACGATTTAAAGATTGAATACCGAACCTATATGAAACTAACTAACCTACTCAAACCTTCTAGATATATCGGGTACGGAGAATTTATCTTGCTATCCGTGCGGAAAATACATCGAGATGCGCGCCCGAGCTTTTCTCAAGCCGGAGAAGATTTATTAATACGTTTTGCATTTCGTTTTCTTAATATTACCCAACCAACATATCTCGATATTGGAGCTCATCATCCGACCAATTTAAGCAATACCTTCAACTTTTACCAAAATGGCTCTCACGGCGTATGTGTTGAACCGAACCCGACTCTTGCGAAACTCTTTCGACAAAAACGCCCTCGTGACACAGTACTAGAAGTCGCTATCGGACCCGCCAAGGGCGAAACTGTTCTGCACATCGTATCTGATAATGCACTAAGCACTACCTCTTCTACTCAAGCACAGTATTTTTCGGGTACGAGTAAGCACCATATCGCAAAGGAGATACGCGTACCAACCCGAACTATTATGGACGTACTCAGTGAATACTTCCCCGCTACTCCGCCAGACCTCATTTCGCTTGATATTGAAGGTATGGATCTCGAAGTCCTCAAGAGTTTTGACTTCACCAAGTGCCGCCCGCCTGTTTTTTGTGTAGAAACACTTACCTATGATGAGACGAAGGCGATACACAAAATACCTGAGATCATAGAATACATGACATCCCACGATTATTTCGTATTCGCTGATACCTATCTCAATACTATATTCATCGATAAAAAACGCTGGGACGCGCGCTAATTATGCACTACAAAATCCACAAATTAACACACCCACTGGCACTCAGTCCCAAAGAAAGAATTCTTGTAGAGGAACTCAGAGACGCAATTCGTTCCCTGCCTAACATTTCTCGTGAAAAACCAGAGGTATCAACTGCTGAAAATACATGGATTCATTTTAGAGAGAGTCTTCGCAATGAAATCCTCACGTCTGATCCTCGTTATTTTCTGCATTGGTCAGTCATCATGCACACAATGTTCTATCCGGGGGACAAGGTTGAGCTTGCC
>JAKAIP010000205.1 GCA_021825025.1 bacterium | reverse complement strand
TTCCCGAACATTTCCTTCAATAGTGCTCGCCAAGTAATCGAGAATATCATCTGATAGTACTACCCCGTGCGCAGCCGCTTTTGCCCGCACAATAGCCAAACGTGATTGATGGTCGGGAGGGGTGATGGAAACAATCATGCCGGCACTAAGACGCGATTTTATACGGTCTTCCAATTGTTGAATCACATTTGGATGTTGATCGGAAGTGAATATAAGCTGCTTGTTTCCATCATGGAGGTAGTTGAACAAGTGAAAAAATTCTTCCTTGATTTTATCTCTACCGGCAAGGAACTGTACGTCGTCCATGATAAGCAAATCATACTGTCGATAGTGTTCTTTAAAACTCTGCACTTTTCCACTCTGGAGCGCAGATACATAATCCATAGAGAACTTCTCCGAAGTGACATAAAAGATTTTCCGATCAGGAGTGTGTACGCGAAAATGGTTTCCGATTGCTTGAATAAGGTGTGTTTTTCCGAGTCCGGTCGGTCCGTACACAAGTAGTGGATTGTATGCAATACCTGGTTTACGTATCACTGCTTGTGCAGCGGCGTGTGCTAATTCGTTGAATGGTCCTACTACGAACGTAGAGAGCATAAAACGAGGGTTTAAATTGGTTTTAGTATGTACTGATTCAAGTGGAAGTTCTGCTGGTGCTGAAGTGGTGGTAATAACTTCTTCCACAGCTTTTTTTGGATTGCGGGAGATGACATATTCAACCGAACGAATATTCTCCGAATGGCTGCGCAATGAACGCAAAATATCCTTATGAAATTTCCGCAACAGCCAATCTCTGGCAAATTGGCTCGGCACGCCGAGATACACCGTATTGTCTTCTATGCGAACGATGTGAGTGTCTCGGAACCACGTATTGAAATTGGGAGGAGAAATACTGAGTTCAAGCTCAACCAGTGTGTTTTCCCAAAGTTCTTTCGTGGTGGTCATAAGGTCTCACTAGGATAGGCGAGTGCACAGTGGGTGTCAAAAGAGCTGAAAATGTGGAGAACGTGTGGAGAAGTTGTTGAGAAGTCATTCCTGAGGTATATTGAGCACTGTTCGTCCGCTTGATACAATTATCTCTTCATGTCACAAACCTATCAGCCAAAAAAACGCAAACGAGCAAAAACGCACGGTTTTCTTGTGCGCACCAAGACTCCAGGAGGCCGTAATGTGCTTCTTCGCCGTCGTCGTAAAGGCCGAGTGCGTCTCGCAGTGAAGCGCAGTCGCTAAAAGCGGTATGCTCCCCTCTTCCCGCCGTTTGCGCGCTAGCGAAGTGCGGGTCATTATTGCTACAGGGCGCAGTATTCGAGGAGAATACCTGTCGGCGAAATATCGCCTCGCGTCTGGACCGTTCCGCAGTGCCATTGTGGTATCAAAAAAGCTTGCGAAAACAGCAGTGATGCGAAATAGGTTGCGCCGGTGGACATACAACGCCCTTACACAGCAACCATTTCCCAAAGGTATAGAGGTGGTTATTTTTATACAAAAGAAACCAACCATCGCACCAGTATCTGCACTTGTCCGCGATCTCACACATCTATGTTCCAAACTATCCTCGTAGCACCCCTCTATAACAGTTTTATTTTCCTTGTGGACCTTACCCATGGAAACGTAGGGTGGGCAATCATCCTGCTTACGCTATGCATACGCGTGCTGTTTTATGGGGCTTTTACTGCATCTATAAAAACACAAATGGGGATGCAAGAAGTCCAAGGAGAGCTTGCTGACATCAATGAAACCTACAAAGATAATTCTGAAGAACGTGCAAAACGCACGATGGAGCTGTTTAAAGAGAAAAAAATACGGCCATTTGCCGGTTTGTTAGCACTGATTGTACAAATTCCAGTATTTCTAGCACTTTACTTCGCACTGTTCCGGGAAGGGTTGCCGCACATTGCGACACAACTACTCTATCCATTTGTGCATATCCCCACCACCATCACCACGGTATTTATAGGAATTCCTTTGCTTGTGCCGCATAACCTCATGCTTGCGGGCATAGTCGCCATTACGCAATACATTGCCATCCATTTTTCCTTGGCGCGTACTGCTTCTGTATCCCACCATCTTTCCAAAGAGCAGGAAATGGCACAGCGCATGCAGCGGGTAACCATGTTGTACACCATGCCGCTTATTCTCGGGTTTTTGAGCTATTCATTTCCTGCAGCGGTAGGCCTTTATTTTGCAACAGGAAATATTGTTTCTATCGTGCAAGAATTGATCATTCGCCGACAGTTGGTGAAGAAATCGGCATAATCTTGAAAGCCCCTCCCCTTTGCGGTATGGTGGCTACATGGATGACTCCTTGGTACAACTTATTACCGAATTACTTGAGAAACTTGATGTACAAGTAGAACACATCGCTCTTGCTCCAGGAACACGAAAGATAATTGCAATCACTTCTCCTGAATCAAAACGGCTCATCGGTCCGCATGGAGAACATTTACGCTCTCTTGCTGCACTTGCACGGCGGCTAGCAGAAACTAAATTTGGTCCGGAAATAAATTTTAGTATCGATGTAAAAAGCTATTATGAGCGACAGAT
>JAKAIP010000204.1 GCA_021825025.1 bacterium | reverse complement strand
GATATGCGCATGTTCCATACAGGTGCACACATGTAAGTACGCTCCAAGAACCATGTAACGATCCTCCTTTGGAGGAGAGAAACACGTAGTGTGTAATGTGTCAATGAGTACGTTGTGTGCGTGGATAGTACTCTGAGCCGTAATCGTACAAGAGTTCTTCGCCTTTTTTTATACCCTCAATACCTGCCACTACCCAGATTTTTCCTTCGTCGCGTAAAATAAAACAGTTTGCTTTGCTTCTTGAGTGGTTAATAAAACGAGCATCATTCCCCCCTTCTTCTCCGTCAATACACAACGTATCGCTAAGTTCGAATATATATCGCGCCCCATTGCGCATACGCTTATCTGCTTCTTTGTTTGAAATAACCGCACCGGTGTAGTACATAATTTTTGTTCCCCAAGGAATGTATTTTGTTGCAAACAATCCCTTACCGTGGATCGGAGATTTTTTTACCGTAAGCATATGGGCTGCATTGTATCAAAGTGTATCTGAAACACTTTGTGACTAGTGTGGAAATATCCTATGAGAAAAGAAAAAAGGCTGTTGCAGTGGTGCAACAGCCTTCGTGCTACAGATCGAGGAGTTCCCTCGCTCGTCGTGCGTTGTCTTTGAGATGTTTGCGCTCGAGATCTGCGATGCCCATGTACCGAAAGAGTTCGTCGACGGCATGACGCCCGCGGGCAAGCCGATCCAGACGGTCTATCCATTTAAGGTCGATAGCCATCCTTTTGGTTTTCAGTAGATACTGAACTCCTTCTCGACAGTAGGTCGCCGGAACTTCCAGCAACACGAACACTCTCCCGTCTTCCTGCGCCATTCCCTGGTATTTTCCCCAGATATCGCAGAAGTCGCATGGAGCATCCGATCCTCGGCGCACGAAGACGAGATCGTTCAGTTGTACGGCATTCGGTTCTTGCGTTACATTGCCGTTTTCCAGGCACACCCGGATGGTGGGCGCATATTCTACGGTTTGCATGTATTCCTCCAATTGCAATGTTCGTTCGGAGAAATAGAACCACTTATATATAAAAGAGTCAATATGCTTAGTGCTTCTTTTTCTTTTGCTTCCACGCATCAATATTCCCATGATGTCCGGAGAGAAGCACTTTCGGCACGCGATACTTCTTTCCTTTGTAGGTAAGCACTTCGGGGCGCGAATAGATCTCGCTGCTTGCAATGCGATTTTCTTCGAGGGATTCGAATTTACCGAGCACGCCAGGAATCTGCCGCGCAATGACGTCAGCGATTGCGAGCGCCGGCAATTCTCCGCCCGTGAGCACATAGGGACCCACGCTCACCTCTTCCGCTTTAAGGATTTTTTTCACGCGCGCATCAATGCCCTCATAACGGCCGCAGATGATAATGAGATTGTCGTAGCGCGTCAGTGATTTGCCGTATGCATTCGTGAGCTGCACTCCTGCGGGAGACGGTATGAGGATCTTTGTTTTCCCTTTTGCTTTCTTTTGAATGTGTGCCGCCGCTTTGAGGATCGGCATGGCCTGCAGCACCATGCCCGGTCCTCCGCCGTACGGACGCTCATCCACCTTTCCCCATTTATTGTTGACAAAATCACGGATCTGGTGACTCGTGATGGAAAGAATCTTCTTCTGCTGCGCACGACCAAGAATCGACTCGCGTGCATACGCGTCGATCAGATCGGGAAACAGTGTGATGATATGTATCTTCATGGAAGCAAAAAACGAAACGCCCGGGAGTCCGGGCGTTTCTTCTGAGTTAGAGGTTTGAGAGGTCCTCCATCGCCTCGTCTACTGATTTCATGACGTGCGGCGCTACTGGTTCGTGTGATCCGTCCCATCCGGTGTTTGCACTGCGGCCGCCGGCTGGTTCATTGATCTTGAGATTCACCCGAGCGTTGTGCTTCATGCCAACAACGCGCAAGAGGGTGCGGATCGCTTTGGCGGTGTTGCCTGAGCGGCCGATCACCTTACCCATGTCTTCCGGATTGAGATCAAGCGTAAGCAATACGCCCATCTCATCGACGACACGGTTGATTTTAACCTCTTCCGGGTGCTCTACTAATCCTTTCACAACGAACTCCAAAAATTCCTGATCTCGTTCTACTGCCATTTCAGTATATGTAAGGTTACTAATACTAGAATCAGTTTACTCTGCTGATTCCGGGGAAGCAACTGGTGCTTCTTCTGCGGGAGCCTCTTCAGCTGGCGCTTCCGGAGCTGGCTCTGGGGCCGGCGCTTCTGCCTGTACTTCCTCTTCTTTCTTCGGAGCGGTTTTCTTCGGCAATACGTTGATTTTCTTTCCTTCAATGATGCCTTTAGTTACTAAAAGATTGTGTACGGTGTCTGAAACGGTAACGCCGTTGCTGAGCCAGTGCTTGATGCGGTCTCCTTTGAGATCGATGCGGTCTACGCGCGGATCGTAAGAGCCGACCATTTCGAGATAGTTACCGGTCTTCGGCTTCTTTTTTGATTCCACGACCACCACACGAAAAGACGGGTCGTTTTTTCGTCCGTGTCGCTGTAATCGAATCGTCAACATGTGCTTTAAAAATACCCCTTTCGGGGAATACCAAGACTGTACC
>JAKAIP010000203.1 GCA_021825025.1 bacterium | reverse complement strand
TTTGAATATCCGCTCGACAGGGTGGTTGATAAGGAGAAATCAAACCTGAACGTGTATTTTGGAAAGGGACGCTGGAGCCGTTCCTCGGGCAAGGTTACGCCCCGACCGTGGTACGAAGTTGAGCTTATAGCACCGAGAGAAATCAACTCGCAATCGCTCTATCCGCAGGGAAACTTCACCGCTTACACGGATGATGGATACGTTATACCAATGAAAACGAGCGGAGATTATCACAAGAACATCCGCTCGAGAGGAGGGCTACAGGTATTCGGGCAATGGCTGAAAGGAAAGCTGCAACGAAGCGGAGCACTCGTACCCCTTACGCCCGTAACGCAAGATACTCTCGATGCCTACGGCAGTTCCTCCATCCGCTTCCACAAGCTCAAGGACGGGGAATACTATCTCGCGTTTTAGAAACATGAAAGCCGGGGGCATACATCATACTGGCTTTCTAATGACAATTATGTATGATAAGCGACACGTGCCTGGTAAGCAGAGAAGCGTCTTTGGCTGTTAAGGACGCAATGTGATATTCGGTCGGGACTGGTTTTCTATAAAGCTCCGGAATCGGAGTACATTATGGCCTCATCCATTACAGACCCAAAGGATTTTGCACGGCATATCAGTGAAAAGATGCTGGCTGATTTCTTGCGTACACAGACCCCGCCCATCCCTTTCGATCCGCTAGGCGACAAGCCGACCAGTAAGAAGAAGCGTGTGAGCGAAGATGCGGTCAACCGTTTTATCGATGCGATCAAGAACCTGAGCGACAAAAAGAGAGCTGACATGCTGTTTGCTGAGATGCTCTATATCAACGACCTCTCCTCGGAACGTCACACCGCCGAGCTTGAGCGTCAGGCTAAGGAGGATGGCATTGTTTACGACGCCACTAACTACGCCACCTGCGAAAACTACGACGAACGCGCGCTCTGGTGGTACATCCACAACAAGGACATTTTCGATAAGTACTTCGAGCGGGCAGATACCGAGAACCTGGCTGGTCTGCGGGAACTTCTTATTAAAGAAGAGTACATTGTGCCGAAGGAGAGTATCGCGGACGAGGCCAAGCTCGTCACCTTCGGGGCGGGCGTGGCGGATATATTCGAGAACATATTGCGTGGCAGAAAGTTCAAGACCGCTTATTTCCTTGAGGAGGACTGCATTCTCGTGCGTGTCTACCTCGAGAATCTCCCTGACAACCAACTCGTCTTCGAGGGTATGGCTAATGAGGTACGGCGCACGGCTGGAGCTCGCTCGCTGTTCAGTATTATTCTCGTATACAACCCAGGTGAGAAGATCCTCGGCATACGCACCAATAAGCCCGCCGAGAACGTACCGTTGTTGGCGGAGCTATTCTGTCGTACCTTCCTCAACTGCGGATACACCGATACCACGCATCGCGAATACAACGTGGAGAACAAGGCTAGTATTAGGCAACTGGAACTCACGCCCGATCCCGCGAGTACCATAGAGCGCTGTTATCTCAAGGCTGTGGAATATATGCGCTCGGGCGATTTCAATAAAACGCTCCGGCTCGACGTGGGTGGCAAGAATCTGTATGAGGGCACCGAGCAGATGGAACTCCTCATCCAGCTCTCGCACGTCAATGAGAACGACTGGCGTCCGAGGAAATTCGATATCAAGTTCGTCTTCAAGAAGCCAGACGCGACCAAGGGAAGAAACCGCCAGATCACCGCTATGCTCACCAAGCGCGGCGTGAATCTTAAGAACACGCCCGAGGACCAGAAGATACGCGAGTTCCTCAAGGCCAAGGGCTTCATTTCCTAATGTGATGGACTGGTTTCTTGAACGCCTCAAGCATGCTAATTCTACTCTCGATTACTTTGACCTGCGCGATCATGAGGACGATTTCAATAGATTACTTGAGTTGAAGTTACTCAAGCATGAACGCAGTGCCGACCGCATCCCGTGTGACCTATGCGACGAAGATCATCTCGCTGTTGCTTTCGTCGACAACAAGGACGAACTGGTTATCTCCTGCGATGGCAGTCGTCGCGCCGTTAATCCAGACGAGCTGAAAATTTGGTCTATCAACAAGGACGCTCTCGCTAAGAACGTGCGCTCGCATAATCCTGTTATTGACAGGGAATCCTTCGAACGCAGTATCTTTGCCACAAAAAGAATCAGTGCGAGCAGTAAGTACTCCGATGAGCCCGTACCCCTCAGAGCTATCGGCATCGAGATTCGCGGTACGGAGCTATGGCGCAGAAGCGTTAAAGCGACCATTAGTTTCACCGACACCGATCGTCGTCTCGTATATTTCCTGTATCACAAATATTGTCACGATCACAATCACTGCTCAACTCTGGCGCAGCTTGCTACCGAACCTTTCGATGAGGGCGACGATTTGGCCGAGGCATATATCGCGAATAGGATTGTGGAGGTAAATAAGACGATCAAGAAAGTCTTCGCGATTAAGGGTAAGACCTCCATTCGCCCCTTAATTACACACGAACGCAGTCGCGGATACCGCCTCAATCCCAAAATAATGGAGATCGGGAACAATCAGCAGGTGGGTCACAAAATCTCAGGATAAGAATAGGAT